>JAKSMP010000020.1 GCA_024400505.1 Bacteroidales bacterium
CAAAAAAAGTCGTTTGCATTGAATGTGACAATGTGACAATGTGACATTTAACATTTCGTTAACACGTGGGTGGGTGAATAAAATGCCCCCAAAAATCGAAAAAATAGGGCAGTTCTAGGGCGGTTGTATAGCGGTTGTATAGTGATTTTATGTATATAACATATATAATTAATACGAGGGGCGCAAAAATGCACTGCATTAAGATTTGTTAAGAAAAAAAGTATGCGCTAATTGCCGTAACCTTCGTATCTTTGCAAACGCTTTCGGACAAGGAAGCGCAAAACAAAAGTTTAACCCCTAAAAAACACAAAAGCGTATGGGAAAAATCGTAGGAACTAGACTTTCCTCAATCAGCGGATTGGTGGGTCGCTACAAGTCGTTTTATTACGCTTTTGCAGGTTATCACAATAATTATTCTCTTTTTGCGTTTAAAATGATATGATGGCTAAAAAACTATTTTTTGTGTGCTTTTTTGCTTTGGCCAGCTGGACTATGACATTCGCCCAAGAGGGCGAGGGTGTGGTCTCGGCCATGGAATGGAAAAATAAGGGTATCAGGGCTCAGAAAATGGGCCTCGATGAGTTGGCCGAACGCTATTACCGCCAGGCGTTGGCGGCACCCGACGGTGTGGCCGATAAGGAGATTGGCAGGCTGTTGGGCATTTTGTGCGAGGAGAAGGATCTGTATGCCGAGGCCATTGGCCTACTGAACCAGGAGGGGGATGCCGAGGCGTTGGCTCATCAGTCGTTTTGCTTGGCGCAAGTGGGCGACCTGGACAGCGCCTACCATGTGGCGCAGCGTGCCATTGAATTGGACACGGCTTCGGCGCTGGCCATGACCATGATGGCTTACGTGGAAACGCAGCGCGACCAGCACATCAACGCTATCGGATGGGCCAACCGGGCGCTGAAAGCCAACCCCAAATATGCCCGCGGGGAGAATGTGATGGGTTATATCCAATTTCGCAAGGGCAACCACACAGAGGCCATGCGCCATTTCAAGAAATCCATTCAGCTGGACAGCACGCTGGCCGATGCCTACTACAACCTGGGCACCCTCTACTGCATACGCAACAGCCAGGAGATGGCCATAAAGTTGCTCAAGCAGGGGCTTCGCCGGAATCCACGCAATATAAGGCTTTACACCGCCTTGGCTTATGCCTACCGTATGCGCAACGACGCTCCACGCGCGCTGGAGTGCTACAAGCAGATATTGGAGTATGACAGCATTCACACTCCCACGCTCAACCGCATTGGCACCCTCTATTGCGAGCAGGGGCACTACGACCAAGCCATTGCCTACCACAAGCGTGTGCTGAACATTAGCCCCACCGATGCTTCGGCCCACAAATATATGGGCAAGGCCTATATGGAATGGGGCAAGCTGGACAAGGCCATTCAAAGTTTTATCCGCGCCACGGACTTGTGCAAGACCGATGCGGAGACCTACATGTATCTGGCCGACCTCTATGGCCGCCAACCCAAAGGGGAACGCAAACAGCAGACCGCCTACAAGAAGGCTGCCCGACTGGGCGACAAGGACGCCCAGGCTTGGCTGGTGAAGAAGGGTATTTCGTGGTGAAGAGTTTAGAGTGGAGGGTTTAGAGTGGAGAGTTTAGAGTGGAGGGTTTAGAGTGAAGGGTGGAGGGTGAATAGTGAAGCGGTATTGTCTATTGTCCGATCACCGATCACTCATCACACATCACTCATCACCGACCACGGAAACCAAATCAAAAAAAAAATCTTGTATGTCAAAAAAATTGTGTTATTTTGCAAAGTGTTTCGCACGCACAATATATAATATGTAATAAAAAGAAAATCATTGAGAAATAATAATAGTTGTTTGGCGGCTTAGAGGTATAGGGGCTTAGTAGTTGTGGCATTGATGAATCAATTATGCACCCCGCAGCTGAGCAATTAAGCAACTCAACAACAAAGATAACAAAAAAAATAGATAGTAGTAATATGAAGAATCTTGTAATCGTAGAGTCTCCTAAAAAAATCAAGACCATTGAGCAATTCTTGGGCAGTGATTATGTGGTGACCGCTAGCCAGGGACACATCCGCGACTTGGCTAAAAAGGATATGAGCATCGATATTGAGAACCATTACGAACCCGAGTATCAGATCACCGAGGAGAAGCACAAATTGGTGGCCGAGCTGAAGAAACTGGTGAAGAGCGCCGACATGGTGTGGCTTGCATCCGATGAAGACCGCGAGGGAGAAGCCATTGCCTGGCACCTCCAAGAAACGCTGAAGCTGGATCCGGCAAAGACCAAGCGTATTGTGTTTAACGAAATCACCAAGGACGCCCTCCTGCACGCTATAGAGAATCCCAGAGATATCAACCTCAACCTGGTTGATGCGCAGCAGGCTCGTCGTGTGCTGGACCGCCTTGTGGGATATGAAATCAGCCCCATCCTTTGGGCCAAGATCAAACCCGCCCTCAGCGCAGGCCGTGTGCAGAGTGTGGCCGTGAGGCTGATTGTGGAACGCGAGGAGGAGATCCGCAATTTTGTGAGCCAGAGCTACTACAGAGTCACCGCCCAGTTCCACCCCGCCAGTGGCCGTATGCAGGTGTTGGCTGCGCTCAGCTGCCGCTATGACACCATGGAAGAGGCCAAGGCTTTTGTGGAGAGTTTGGTGGGCTGCACTTTCAAGGTGCAAACCATCGACACCAAGCCCGCCAAGCGCACCCCGGCACCCCCTTTCACCACCTCGACCCTGCAGCAGGAGGCCAGCCGCAAACTGGGCTACAGCGTGGCACGCACCATGCAGATTGCCCAGCAGCTGTATGAAAGCGGTTTTATCACCTATATGCGTACCGACAGCGTGAACCTGAGCGATCTGGCGCTGAACATGGCCAAGAACGAGATTACCAAGCTCTATGGCGAGAACTATGTGAAGACCCGCCGCTACCAGACCAAGACCAAAGGCGCACAAGAGGCTCACGAAGCAATACGCCCCACTTACATGGAAAACCAGACTGTGCAGGCCGACACGGCTCAGCGCCGCCTGTATGAACTGATTTGGAAACGCACCATCGCCTCGCAGATGAGCGATGCCGAGATTGAGAAGACCATTGTGGAAATCAACATCTCTGGCCACGAAGAAAAATTTGTGTGCCAAGGCGAGCAAGTGCGTTTTGATGGTTTCTTGAAGGTGTATATGGAATCTACCGACGACGAGCCCGAAGACAACATCGACTCCAGCCACGCCCTGCCCAAACTGGTGGAGGGCATGCAGCTGAGCATGGATGTGGCCGAGGCACTGGAGCACCACACCCAGCACGCTCCGCGCTACACGGAGGCAAGCTTGGTGAAGAAACTCGAGGACCTGGGCATCGGCCGTCCTTCAACATATGCACCCACCATCAGCACCATCCTCAAGCGCGAATATGTGATCAAGGAAGACCGCGAGCCCGTGAGCGTGCCTTGCACCGCCATTGTGCTGAAAGATGGATCGGTGACCACCGAAAACCGCACCGAGAAAACCGGCACCGAGAAAGGTAAACTTTTCCCCACCGATATCGGAAGTGTGGTGAATGCTTTCTTGATGGAGCACTTTACCGACATTATCGACTACAACTTCACCGCCACCGTGGAGAAAGACTTTGACGAAATTGCTGCCGGCAAGAAAGAATGGCGCAAAGTGATTGACAAGTTCTATGTGCCCTTCTCCAAGAACATACGCCAAACCCAGCAAAACAGCCACCGCACCACCGGCAATCGACTGATTGGCGTGGATCCCGCCTCGGGCAAGAATGTATATGCCAAGATTGGCCGCTATGGCACCTTGGTGCAGCTGGGCGACACCTCCAACGAGGAAAAACCCAAGTTTGCCAGCATGAAGAAAGGCCAGAGCATCGAGAATATCACCATCGAAGAGGCCTTGGCCCTGTTTGAACTCCCCCGCACCGTGGGTCAGTTTGAGGATTTTGACGTGATTGTGAGCATTGGCAAGTTTGGCCCATACGTGAGGTTGGACAAGAAATTCTACTCCCTCTCCAAGAGCGACGACCCCTACACCGTCACCCTGGAACGCTGCATAGAGCTGATCAAGCTGAAGCGCGAAGCCGAGGAACAGAAAGAGCGTCTGCGCGCCCTTTATCCCCACGAGATCGGTTTGCACGAAGGCGAAGTGGTGAGCTCCAACATTGGCCGCTATGGTCCCTACCTCACCTACAAAAACGAGAATTTCCGCCTGCCCAAGGCTGCCAATCCTTTGGAAATGAGCATCGAGGAGGCTGTGGAAATCATTGTGAATTCGGGCACCAAGAAACCTCGTGGCCGCAAGAAAAAAAGCGAATAACTCACCTAATTAGATGGCGGATGATGGCCAAGGCACTATCATCTGCCATCTATCATACTCACGCATGACCCTAAGTATAGTCATAGTCAATTATAATGTCAAATATTTCCTTGAGCAGTGTTTGGAGTCGGTGTTTGGAAGCCGATTGACACTAAAGGAATCAGACCACAAACACCTCCAATTGGAGGTGTTTGTGGTTGACAATGCATCGGTGGATGGATCGGTGGAGATGGTGAGGCAGAAATTCCCCCAAGTGCAGCTGATTGCCAATCGCGACAATGTGGGATTTGCCAAAGCCAACAACCAGGCGTTGCGTTTGGCCAAAGGTGATATCATGTTGCTGTTGAACCCCGACACCGTGGTGGAGCACGACACGCTGGCCCGCTGTGTGGATTTCTATTCCACCCACCCCGACTGTGGCGGCTTGGCTGTGAAAATGGTCAACGGCGAAGGTGTGTTCCTCAAAGAAAGCAAGCGCGGTTTCCCCTCGCCAGCAGCCTCGTTTTTCAAGATGAGCGGTTTGGTGCGTCTGTTCCCCCATTCGCGCCGAATTGCAGCCTATTATATGGGCCATCTGAGCGACGACGAGACCAACCCCGTGGATATCCTCCCCGGAGCATTTTTGATGATCAGCCGTGAAGCCATGGAGAAAGTGGGATTGCTCGACGAGAGCTATTTCATGTACGGCGAGGATATCGACTTCTCGTGGCGCATCAAATTGGCTGGGTTTGAGAACTATTATTTCCCCCAAACCCGCATCATCCACTACAAAGGCGAGTGCACCAAGCATGGCAGCATGAACTATGTATATACCTTCTACAATGCCATGGCCATCTTTGTGAACCGTTATTTCTCGGGCGGCAATGCACGGCTGTTCAACCTCCTGCTGCGTGTGGCCATCTGGGCAAGAGCCTCGCTGGCTTGGATCAAACGTGTGGGGCAGGCTGTGGCTCTGCCCATGGTTGATTTTGCAGTGGCGTTCTCGGGCTTCTTGGCCATCAAGCATTTGTGGGCCACCTGCTGGGCTGCCAATGTCAATTATTATCCCGCCCAATACACATGGATGGTGATACCCTGCTATATATTGCTGATGATGGCTTGCAGCTGGCTGTATGGAGGGTACGAAAAACCGGTCAAACCACTCCGTATCATCAAAGGCATGGCCATGGGTTGCGCTTCGCTGCTGGTGTTCTATTCGCTGCTCAACGAGAGCCAGCGCTACTCACGCGTGTTGCTGTTGCTGGGCTGCGGTTGGACCCTCATCTCTTCCCTTGGCATTAGAGGATTGCTGGGCCTGATGCATGTGCCGGGCTATGGATTCCAGAGCCGCAAACGTCAGCATTGTTTGGTGGTGGGCACACCCGAAGAAACAGCCCGAGTGCGCCAACTCTACGAGATGCTGGGCAGCACCCATGTGGAGGCAACGCTCGATGCCAACCTTGACAGCCAAAGGCTGAATGAGGCAATCCATTGCTACAAAGCCGATGAGGTGATATTCTGCTCCAAAGATTTGCCCATACAGCAGATCATCGACCACATGACCCAACTGACTCAGCTCCCCACCCGGCGCCGCCAGGTGGAATTCAAAATTGCCCCTAGCGAGAGCGATTTTATCATCGGGTCCAACAGCATACATAGCACCGAAGACCTTTACACCGAGGAATTGCACACCGTGGTCAGCCCCCTCAACCGTCGCAACAAACGGCTGCTCGATGTGCTTACATCCTTCTTTTTGGTCATCCTTTCGCCGCTCTTGTTTTGGCCTCAGCACCGCAAACGTAGCTATTTCCAGCATTGTTGGCAAGTGATGTGTGGCAAACGAACATGGGTGGGCACCGATGGCATCGAAACAAAGCCAGGCATCTTTTCGCCCGAGCAGGCCTTGACTTGCAGCGTTGAGCAGATAAGCCCCGAAGTGAGAGAAAAACTGCATCTGCGTTATCTGCGCAATTATAAACTAGTCAACGATTTGCAAATACTGATAAAAAATATATGGAATATATGAAAAAAATATCATTATTGTTGTTGCTTGCTTTCTTGGGCCAAGTGCAGGCTCAGCGAATAAATGCCTATATCAACTCCGGTTTGATGACTTCGCAAATAGAAGGCGATGAACTGAAGGGTTTCGACCATTGGGGCTACACAGGTGGTGTGGGCGCCATAGTCAACCTCACCGACAATGGTTTTTGGTCACTTGGCATTGAAACCGACTATAGTTGCCGAGGAGTGTTCAACAACTTGAAAAATTCCAGCAACCCCTACAACATTCGACTGAACATGCATTATGTCGATATCCCGCTGACGCTCTACTTCTCCGACCCCTATGGCGGAGTGACTGTGGGCGCTGGTTTTTCCTATGGCCGACTGCTGGCTCAGCCTCATGGCAAAGTGGATTTCAATCCCGATTTCTATGTGCCAGATAGCAGCGACATGGCTTTTCTGAAGCATGATGTTGCTGCCGCTTTGGAGATTCGTTTCCCTGTGTGGAACAATCTCTACCTGAGTGGCCGTTTCCAATATTCCATCATCCCCGTCAAACGTGATTGGCATTTCTCCAAAGACGGCGATGAATGGACACGCGACTGCTACAACTCCGCTTTGAGTTTCCGACTCCTTTGGCAGTTTGGCGACGGCGACAACCGCAAATACGCCAAAAAGAAGAAAGGACGCAGAAGATGAGAATAGCACTCTTTCCCGGATCGTTCGACCCCATCACCGCTGGCCACGAAGCCATTGTGCGTCGTGCTTTATATTTGTTCGACCAAGTGGTGGTGGCAGTGGGTGTCAATACCGACAAACACTACATGTTCTCCCCCGAAGAAAGAGTGGAGCAGGTGAGACGCTTGTTTGCCAACGAACCCAGGGTGTCAGCTGTGCATTATTCTGGCATGACCATCGACCTCTGTCACCAGTTGGGTGCCCAGTTTATAGTGCGCGGTGTGCGTAATGCCAAAGACCTAGATTATGAGCAGACTATTGCCGCTGTCAACCATCAAATTGATCCCTCCATCGACACCGTCATTCTGCTGGCCGACATCGAGCATCGCGATATCAGCAGCACACTTGTGCGCGAGCAGTTGGCTCATAAAAAATAGCATTTTCACATTCACCAATACATCAAAGCCATCAACACCGAAATCGTTTATCTCAAAGGAGTAGGACCCGCTAAGGCCGAAGTACTTGCCAAAGAGTTTGATATCCATACCTTTGGTGACCTCTTGCATTATTTCCCTTTCAGATTGGTGGATAGGTCAAAGGTGAGCAAGGTGGCCAACTTCGACCCCAACGAGCCTTACTTGGTTTTTCGGGGCAAAGTCAGTGATATGCACACCGTCACATCGGGCCGTACTACTCGACTAGAAGCCACGTTCAGCGACGATACCGGTTCTTTGCTCCTTGTGTGGTTTCAGGGCATCAAGTGGATTCGCGAGTCGGTGCGTGCTGGTGTCACCTATCATGTCATGGGCCGACCCAACGAGTTTGGGTATGGATACCAGCTGGTGCACCCCGATATTGAGGAGGCTTTCCCTGCCGACGCTCCATCTAGTCATCCATTCCTCCCCGTCTATCACACCTCCGAAAAAGCCAAGAACAAAGGTTTGGGCACACGAGGCATGGCTCGCCTCACCGACAACCTTTTGCGCACCTTCACCCAAACTCTGCCCGAAACATTACCTCAATATCTCTTGGCCAAATATCAATTCATGAGTCGCACCCAGGCATTGCGCAATATGCACTACCCACCCTCTATGGAGGTGTGGTGCGAGGCACTCCGAAGAGAGAAATTTGAGGAACTTTTCTATCATCAGCTCGACTATCAATATAGCCGCACCTCACGCCTCTACCATTCTGTTGGTCGCGTCTTTGGCGTGGTAGGTCAGCTATTCAACGATTTCTATAGCCAAAAATTGCCCTTCCCACTTACTGGTGCGCAAAAACGTGTCATCAAAGAAATTAGAGAAAATATGCGCTCGGGCAGGCAGATGAATCGACTGCTGCAGGGCGATGTGGGCAGCGGCAAAACCTTGGTGGCCCTTATGACCATCTTGCTTGCTTTGGACAACGGCTGCCAAGCCTGTTTGATGGCACCCACCGAGATTTTGGCCACTCAGCATTTCGCCAACTTCCAAAAAATGCTGGATGGGTTGCCCATCCGTGTTGAGCTGCTTGTGGGGTCGCTCAAAGCATCTCAAAAACGCAAAATCAAGCAGCAACTGGCTGCCGGAGAAATAGACATTCTCATCGGCACCCATGCCCTGATTGAGCCCAACGTGGTCTTTCGTCAATTGGGATATGTGGTTATTGACGAGCAGCACCGATTCGGTGTTGAGCAGCGTGCCAAACTGTGGAGCAAAAGCACTATCCCTCCACATGTGCTGGTGATGACCGCCACACCCATTCCTCGCACTTTGGCCATGACCCTCTATGCCGACCTGGACTGCTCCGTTATCGATGAACTCCCTCCAGGACGTCAACCCATTCAAACCTCTTTTGGCACAGATGCCCATCGTGCTCTGCTCTTCGACTTCATGCGCAAACAGATTGCCCAGGGGCGGCAAGTGTATGTGGTATATCCCCTCATCAACGAGAGCGAGAGCCTTGACCTCAAAGACCTCATGGACGGGTACGAGAGCATTTCTCGCAGTTTTCCTATGCCCCAGTATCAGTTGAGCATTGTACATGGACAAATGGCACCTGAAGCCAAAGCCTATGAGATGGACCGTTTCAAGCGTGGCGAGACGCAAATCATGGTCTCAACCACCGTCATCGAGGTTGGTGTGGATGTGCCCAATGCCACAGTCATGGTCATCGAGAATGCCGAACGTTTTGGCCTCAGCCAGCTCCATCAGCTCCGAGGCAGGGTTGGGCGTGGTGGTGGTCAGTCCTATTGCATCCTTATGACCAAGGACGATCTCTCCAAAACCAGCAAACAGCGTATCCAAACCATGTGCAGCACCACCGACGGATTTGCCATTGCCGAAGCCGATCTCAAACTCCGCGGCCCTGGAGATCTCCAAGGCCTTCAACAGAGTGGCATGTTGGAGATGAAAGTGGCCGATATCGTGGCAGACGAACCGCTTGTGTGCGCTGCTCGCGACGAGGTCAAGCAAATCCTAGAGCTCGACCCCGACCTTTCCCTTCCAGATCATCGTCCCTTGCTGCAATATATTCAGTGCCACAACGCCCATCCCCAGTGGGATAATATTAGTTAATCTATTACTTCAACCAATGATACTCAAAGCGCAATCTTCTGCCTCTCTTTCATCGGGCGAAATCAAACTCTACGCATTCTCTGAGCAAGATGTGCTCCTCGGCTGCGTGGAGTTGTACAACTACGACCCCATCAACCTCCGTGCCGCTGTGGGTATAGTGGTTGTGCCCCAACACAGGGGCTGCGGCCACGGGCTGGCCATGCTCAAAGAACTCACGCAGTTCTGCCTACAGAACACATCGCTCCATCAAATCTTTGCCGATATTGCGGCCACCAATCAAGCTAGTGTTCGCCTCTTCCAAAAAGCCGGATACCAGTGCTGTGGCACTTTTCGCGATTGGGTGTCAAAAGGCGATAACTTTGTCGATTCCTATCGATATCAATTATTGTTGAAATAACTTGTTTAATATATTTATGAAAAAAAAGTACATTATCATAGCCGCAGCAGCCTTATTATTGTTCCTTGTTGGCGTGGCTGGTCTGCTTGTTATGCGCCATCAGCAAACTGTCAATAGTCAGCCAGTGCGAGTCAATGTTCCCACCAACTCATCATTCAGTCAGCTGCTGGACAGTCTACAATCCCAAGGGTGCATCACTCCTTCGACCAAGGCGTCCTTCTCCACCATGTCTCGGTTGCGTGGCCTCACCTCTCACGTTAAACCGGGCAGCTACAAGATTCAGCCCGGCATGCCCCTTTTCCGGGTGGTGCAAAAATTCTATTCGGGTAGCCAGGATCCTGTACGAGTCACCATTAACAAACATCGCACCCTCCAGCAGTTTTGCCAGTTCATTGGGTCCAAGCTTGAGATGGATGCTGATACGCTCTTGGCCTACCTCCTTGATACCGCCACGCTGCAGCAATACCAGTCCACACCTGCCACCATCATCTGCCTCTTTCCTCAAAATACCTACGAGTTTTATTGGAACATCGACCCTACAACCTTTGTCAGCCGTATGCAGCGTGAGTCGGATCGTTTCTGGACCGATCGTCAGACACAACTCGCTGCCCTCGGCCTCACTCGTCAGCAAGTGCTCACCATTGCCTCCATCGTAGAGGAAGAGACCAACTGTCACGACGAAAAACCAGATATCGCCTCTGTATATCTCAACCGCTATCGAGTGGGCATGCCACTGCAAGCCGACCCCACAGTCAAATTTGCCCTTGGCGACTTTTCTATTCGCCGAGTGTGGGGCAGCATGCTCCAAACCGACAACCCCTACAACACCTATCGTTATGCCGGTTTGCCTCCGGGACCCATCTGCATTCCATCTGCTAAGTCCATCGATGCAGTGCTCAAAAACAAGAAAACTGACTATTTTTTCTTCTGTGCGAAGGAAGATTTTAGTGGTCGTCACAATTTTTCTTCCTCAATTTCTCAACATTTATCCAATGCTAATAAGTTTCATAAAGCATTGAACGAAAGAAAAATAAAGTAGAGCATCTGCATCATTTTCCGCTGCACCCCAAAAAAAATGCAAAAAAAAAGTTTGTAATTTCAAAAAAAGTCGTACTTTTGCAATTGGGTAAGTCTTATACGACCAGCTCCCATTGAATCCCCCAGGGTAGGAATACAGCAAGGGTGTTTGGTTGTAGCGGTGCGATATAAACAGCTTACCCTTTTTTTGTGTACCTATGTCAACGACAATTATACTATCCTACCTATTCATTATTGTAGGTGTTATTTTATGGGCCTTGCTGATTCCTTCTCAGCGCAAAGTATCCCCAAAATTCCTTGAAAACATCACGGTTTTTGGTGGAGCTTTCCTTTTTGCCTCCTGTTTTATCAATCTAGTGCCCCACATCTTCGTGGGCCAAGATCCCTATCGTTTCGTTACCCCCCATGCCCATTTCAAGGTCTCTGCAGCCGTCATGGTGGGTTTTCTTATCCAGCTTTTACTTGAACAACTCACTCAAGGGGCTGAGCATGGCCATAACCATGCCACCCATACCCATCACACTCATCCCATCTTCGGACTCATCGTTGGCCTTAGTTTGCATGCTTTCCTAGAGGGTATGCCCATGGTCGATCTGGATGGCGACATCCATCAAGGACTGCTCTATGGCATCGTTTTGCACAACATACCTATTGCTCTCGTGTTGGTGGGACTCTTTATGGCCAATGGCTATCGTTTCTGGCGTTCCTTGGCATTGCTTTCCATTTTCGCTGTGATGACCCCTCTTGGATCTCTTTGCAATATCTGCCTACTACCTCACGACGAGGCATTGCAAAGCATCATTATGGCCATTGTGGTGGGCATCTTGCTCCATGTGTCGGTTAGCATCCTCTTTAACCACGATCACCACTCGTTCTCATGGCTTAAGCTTATGCTTATCATCGTGGCCTTTGTGGTAGCCTATTTCACCCCTGGTTGCCCCGAAATATATCCCACTTTTGCCCATTAACATCACTCCATACAATTGCTAATTCCTCATTACTAATTATTAATTCATGACCACTACCGAAACCATCAAAGACCTTGTCGAACGCAAAGATGCACTGCGCCGATACCTCAATATTGATTCACTCCTAACTCAGATTGCTGAAGAGGAAAAACAAACCGAGGCTCCCGATTTCTGGAATGACCCCAAAGAAGCGCAGAAAATCATGAAAACCATCCAGGGCAAGAAATCTTGGGTGGTGGCTTTTAACGAAGTTGATGCCAGCTGTGGCGATTTGCAGGTATTGGGTGAATTCTTTGAGAGTGGTGATGCTACCGAGGAAGAGGTTATCGACCAAATAGGCATTACCCAGTCTTTGGTAGAAGCACTTGAACTCAAAAATATGCTCCAAGGCGAGAGCGACCATTTCGATGCTGTACTCTCCATTAATGCTGGAGCCGGTGGAGTCGAAGCCCAAGACTGGGCCGAGATGCTCATGCGTATGTATATCCGCTATGCTGAGACTCACAACTATAAAGTGGCCATCTCCAATAGTCTAGATGGCGAAGGTGCCGGAATAAAGAGTGTCACCATGCAAATTGAGGGCGACTATGCCTTTGGATACCTCAAGAGCGAGACAGGTGTTCATCGCCTTGTTCGTGTCAGTCCCTTCAACGCTCAGGGCAAGCGCATGACCTCTTTTGCTTCAGTCAGCGTTACGCCCCTAGTTGACGACACCATCG
Source organism: Bacteroidales bacterium (assembly GCA_024400505.1). Classification (GTDB taxonomy): domain Bacteria; phylum Bacteroidota; class Bacteroidia; order Bacteroidales; family P3; genus Colimorpha. Next base: position 12,646 of record JAKSMP010000020.1, read on the forward strand.
AAGTGGTGGTTGATATGTCGCGCCTCAGTTGGGATACATTCCGCAGTGGTGGTGCTGGCGGCCAAAACGTCAACAAAGTCGAGTCTGGTGTCCGTCTTCGTTATATGTACAAAGACCCCTATACTGGAGTTGAAGAAGAAATCCTCATTGAAAATACAGAAACGCGCGACCAACCCAAGAACAAAGAAAATGCAATGCGACTGCTTCGTTCGCAGCTCTACGAAAAAGAACTCCAACATCGCATGGAAGAACAGGCAAAGATCAAGGCAGGGCAGAAAAAAATTGAGTGGGGATCGCAGATTCGCAGCTATGTGATGGACGACCGCCGAGTGAAAGACCATCGTACAAACTATCAGACCGGTGATGTTATCGGCGTGCTTGATGGTAAGATTGATTCTTTCATCAAATCCTACCTCATGCAGTTCGGCGCCGAATAGGCGATTGCTAAATACTATATTGTAGGTTTGCTTCCGAATTCTCTTTCCCATCTCTCACACGAGCTTATTCAATTGATTAGGTCGGTGAGGTAAAATGGGGAATTGTTTCCGAAATTATGTGGATTTGAAAAAAAATTGTATCTTTGCAATCGAATATTTATGGGCAGTGTGAGAGCCCTGATATGTGTTGTTAATTGTATCTCAAACTTATAATGGTTATGGCAAATTCAGAGAAAAGTAAGGAACAAAAAATGTATTTGCGTATCCGCAATTTGTGCGGTTTCTTGGGCATGGTGCTGCCATGGATTGCCCTGCTGTCGGCTGGGCTGACCCCTCATGAGAGTGCAGAGTGGTGGTGGAGTATTTCGGCCACGTATTATCAAACACCCGCATTGGTGGGTATTTTGGTGCCTGCTTGCTTGGTGCTGCTAACGTATATCAGCTATAGTAAACTGGATAATATCATAACCTCTTTGAGCGGTATCTTTGGATTGGGCATTGTGCTGTTCCCTTGCAAGGTGAGCTGGATTGCCGATGGAACACCTGTGGGTTTTTTCCAAGTGCCGATTGAGGTGTCTAACATAGTGCACGGTGTTTGTGCGATGATTTTCTTTATGCTGTTGGCATATAACTGTATTTTTCTGTTTACGAAAACGAATGCAGCCAATAATCCCACAAAGCGGAAGAAATTGCGTAACAAAATCTATCGTGTGTGCGGATATGGTATGTTGGCTTTTGAACTAGTGTTTGTAGTAGTCAAGTTTGTGGGCGGCCCCGGTTTCTGCACTATGATTGTTGAAATTATTCTGCTGAGTTTGTTTGGTATCTCTTGGCTGGTGAAAGGCGAGGCGTTCCCCTTCCTGAACGATGTAGAAGAGGATTCGTTGCAGAACTAGAACTAGGCATCTAAATTAGTCGCAAAGAACGTAAATGTCGTTGCGAGGATTGATATAGAGCACTGGCAGCTGATGTTTATTGGCCACAGTGCGCTGTTCGGCCACTCCTGCAAACCACTCGATAATGTCAAGGTCACGGGTGTCGGTAGTGACGGATATCAAGAGGTCAAAGCCTTGAAGGGTTGCCGTGTGGCACACTTGAACCTCTGGGAAAAGGGCACGACCTGAGACAACCACAGATCGATAAGTGATGCCAAGCCCTTTGAAGAATTTATTCATGAAGAGAATATTGTTGTTCCATTTTTGCTGCAGGCCGGAATCGGTGTAGCTGTGATGGAGCATTTGTAGCTGGCTTTTGTTGAATCTGGCAAAATAGCTGGCCCAGATAAGTTTGTCTTTGCTTTCTTTGCGAAAATCAACACTGTAGGCCACCTGACGATAAGGTGTGGCCTGCTGTAAGGATCGCTGAACGGTGAGGTAGGCTATCTTGCACTGGTTGAAAAGTTTGAGTACTTGTGCAGGATGAGTGGGCGAATGTCGCTTCGCATTAGGGTTGACACCAGCCACAGCCACGACTCCGTTCAGTAAAGTTGGGAGGGCGTTGATGATTTCTTTTGTGTGGCCTTTGAGTGCGGCATGGGCAGGTCGGGCCGAAGCATGAGTTTGCTCGATCTGAAGGATCTGCGGCGTGACATGTTCAATAGTGGTTGGCGTGAGGTGGTCATCTTGGACATAGAGCAAGATGAGCCCTTTGTTGAGCATTTGAGAGAGATAGAGGGCATGACTGACTACCTCATGGGTCATGGAAAGGTCGGCAAGATAGGCTATGACAAATTGGTCTTTCATCGAATAATGGTAATATCTCCTTTGAAGAGGTTTTCAAATCCCGCTTCGCATTTTACTTTGCAATAATAGGTATAAACTCCAGGCAGGCATAGATTGCCGTTGTAGCGACCATCCCATGTGTCGTGGATGCTGTGTGTCTCCCACACTTTTTCGCCCCAACGCGAATAGATAGCTATGTAGAAATCGGTGACATACTGGCCGCGGAAGGTGAGTCGATCGTTGATGCCATCGCCATTTGGGGAGAATGCATTGGGTATGAAAATGTTGGTGCGGTCGCAACTGACTTGGGTGCAATGGAGAGCGAGTGATCCTTGCCAAGTACAACCCATGGGAGATGTGACATAGCAAGTATAAGTGCTAACAGTGTCAATGGGGGTGGCAATAGGATGATTGGTGAGTGGGGCGTCTAGCGTGGAAGGGTCGGTCCAGCTGTAGGTGAGTCCAGGTCCTGGAGTGGCATGGAGTTGGACGCTCTCCGAAAGCCAAAACTCGTAGCTGTCAGCCCACACACGCATGTGCCACAACGAAGAATCAACGAGGATAGTGACAGTTTGGGAATAAGGGCAACCGACGGTGTCGTAGAAATCGATGGTGTAAGTGCCTGCACAGAGGCTGTCGATGAGCGTATCGGCGATGAAGTAGTTGGGGTATCCGTAGCTAAGCTCAATGAATCCATCACATTGGGGGGTGCAAAGGGTGGTTTTGCTGTTTACTTTATATTCAAGCGAGGGTGGATCGGTGATGGTGTATTGGATGATGGAAGAGCAACCCATGCTCTCAACTCGAAGGGTGTGGGGACGGCTGTCGGCCGAACATCCTGTGAGAATGGAATCACCGGGGATGTTATCCCAGAAGTAGGTGGCAGAATCGCTCATGCCCGGTTGCAGAATCACCTGCACGCGACCATCACTGCCACCGGGACAGGTGGGGGAGATGACAAGCACGGTGTCGATTAAGCCGTGAAAATGGACATCGAAGGTGTCCATCTCGGAGCATCCTTCGGGAGTAGATATCTGTAGCACATAGGTGCCAGAGGTAGTGACATAGGGGTTTGCCACTTGGTTGTCGGACACATCTGGGCTGTGCCAATAATAATTGCATCCCATCATGGGGTCAACACCAATCTGGGTAGATTCACCTTCGCAGGCGGCCTGTACTTGATATCGGTGGCCGGTGTTGTCGAGCACTCGGATGGTGTAATAAGCAGTATCGGCCACACGGCATCCAGTAGGCATTGTGGCAATCAGTCGTAGCGTGTATGTGCCGCCTTGGGTGTAGGTGTGGACTGGATTTCGTTGCGTGGAGGTTGTTCCGTCGCCGAAATCCCAGTGGAATGTAGTGCCACGGCCTGTGTTGGTGAAGTGAATCTCATAGGGTGCACAGCCAACTTGGGGCGGGATACATTCGGCCACGGGATAGTCCTCGTTGATGGTGTAGCGGAAGACGGCGTTGTTGCAGTTTTGGGATTGGTTGGTGCGCGACCACACTCCAGCGGTGGTGGGAAATGCCTGTGTACTGCCGCAGCTGGCACAGACACTCTGATAGAGGGTAGAGAGTTTGTCGATGCGGGAGGTGCCGCCATCTACGTGGTCTGACCCTCCAGGGGAGGACGGGCTGTGGAGTTCGCCAAAGAAGGTGGCATATTCTAGGTGAGAAGCGTTCTCGTCTAGACTCATGATGTAGAAGTCTTGTCCGTCGGTGGTAGATTGGTAGGCATTGGAAGTGGTTTCCATTCCAGTGGTGCCGGCTGTGTTCCAGGTAATAGATTCGCTGTACCCTACAAAGTCTCGTCCCCAGCCTACGGCATAGATACGGCTGCAGATGTCCACTGCGAAGGCTGTGGGGGAGAGGTTGGGGTGGCCGAGATTGGTGCCAAACACGGTGGACCAACGACGAGAAGAAAGCTGAGGATTGAAACGTGCCAGTAGCATGCCTGCACCGGGGGTGTTGTAGTTGGCATTGTAGATCATTGTGCTACCCAAGGCCTTGGTTTGGCCATAAACGAATACGTCGTTGTGGGAACCGTTGCGCACAAAGTATAGCTGGTCATATTTGTCAGAACCGAAATAAGTGCTGTGCATGAGGCTTTCGCCGTTGCGGGAAATTTTGGCCACAAAACCATCAGTGGATCCTCCTGCATAGTTGGGCTGAAAAGCATCGGGTGTGGTCGGGAAATTCGTAGAAGTGGTGCCGCCGCAGACGAGAAGGTTGTAAGCCGAATCGACATCGATAGAATATACAGCGTCGTTGCCGTTTCCGCCAAGATAGGTGGACCATATCATGTTGCGGAGATTGTAGTCGAGTTTAAAAACGATGCCGGATTGCTTGAGTAGTCCATTTGGATGGACGCTGCCAGGGGTGGTGGGAAAGTCAATCGAGAAGGTGGTTGAGCCGACATAGACGTTGTTGAGGTCGTCGGTAATGAGTTCGCCTCGGGCTCCATCGCCATAGTTAAAATACAGAGAATCGTTTCCGAACATCATCACGGAGTAAGAATATCCGAAAGATTCGCGATAGTTGAGGCCGTCGTTGCCGCACCCACCCACATAAGTGGAGGCGAGGAGTTGGGTGCCGTCGCTGGAAAATCGGCAGACAAAGAGGTCGGAGCCGTTGCGGAAATGGATAGAGGAACTGCCCTCAAATCTTATCTCTGTGCCGCCGTTGAAAGATCGGTCGAAGGCATTGGGCGTGGTAGGGAAATTTTCAGACCCGGTAGTGCCAAGCAGCACCAGTTCGCCATAGCTGTTGACATACATGCTGTGTGGCATGTCGGCCAGCTCGCCTCCCAGATAGGTGGAGTAGATACGTTGCGAGCCAGTGGGGTCGAACTTGAATATGCCGATGTCGGCATTGCCATTGAGGGTAGTATCGTAGGCACCAACCGAGGTGGGAAAATGCTCACCAAATACTATGCCGGCTGTATAAGTGTTCTTTTCAAAATCGTAGGTGGCTGTGGTTCCCCAGTTGTCGGCTGCCGATCCGGTGTAGGTGGAGAAATGCAGGATTGGGTCAATCGTGAGGGGGAGGGATTTGTTGTAGTTATCAAGGGCAAAACGGACTTCGTTGCCTTTGATAATGAACCGTGCTGCAATGGTGCATCTGCCGGTATCGGTTTCTTGATATGCATAGGGGGCGAGTTCAACAATCTCGCCAATGGATGTGCGTATGATGAGATTACCTGCAGAGAGGTAGAGTTTTTGTGCCCCGTCGTAGCGTAGGGCTATTTGAGTGGGGTCGGCTTCTGGGGCGATATAAAAGTTGCTTTTGAGCGCGTTTTGAGCCGCTTGGACATCCATGTCGATGCCGGGATAGAGGTTGCGGTAGTAAAGTGTGTAGTAGTGTGGGAGGTGAGTTGCCCAACGGGATGAGTCATTGCTTAGGAAGTAGTTGTCGTAGCCGCCTTGTGGGTCGATGTCTTGTGGGGTGATGGTGGCTAGCGGATTGCTATTGACGAATTGAACACGATAAGCATGGGCTTTTGTAGGGCGGGTGTGATGATGGCTGTGCGCTTGTGAATGGATGGGGTCGGTGGTATGACCATAGAGCAGAATAGTAAGTTGTTGAGGCTCGGCAAAGAGGGTGGCTTGGTGCATTTGGGCTTTGAAAAGGAATGGGGCATCCCATTGACCTTGGTTTTGGATGAAATGGACCCGATGACCTGTGCCGAGGGTGTCGCGGTGGTGAGCCCAAAGGTTGCCTTGAGAGAGGCATAGCAAAATCAGCAAAAGGGTGCCCTGGAGGACACCCTTTGTGATTATCTTGTTTGGATAATTATCGGATAACTTCGATGACACCATTGTGTTCAACATTTCCGGTTGGGCCGTGGCCGATGAAACGGTAGAAATAGGTGCCAGAAGGAGAGTTGGTGGCTAGAGGATCCCAGAAATCGGCAGAACTGCTGATATTCTCTTTGTGGAAAACTCGTGAGCCCCATTTGTCGAAGATGTCCAACTGGTTGTTGGGGAAGGCAAGACCCTCAACCAAATTGCCGATAATGAACACATCGTTGATACCATCGCCATTGGGTGTGACCACATTGGGGAATGTGATTTGGTCGTTGATGATAAGGATGTTGTTCTCGACGGTGTCGGCACATTCAATCAGCTGGCCGCTGGGAGCGTAGTTGGAGGAACGTGCGATGAGGCGCACAATGTACTTGCCAGAGGCATCCTCGCCAGCGGGATACTGCCAGGTGAAGGTGGGGTTCTTGTCAGTGAGTGTGTGGAAAGAGTATGCAATATCTTTGTCGTACTGGATGTTCCAGCGGTATTCCATGCTGCCATCGTCACCAGTGGTGTTGTTGATAAGCTCAATAGTAGGATTGTTGACACTGGGGAATGTGGGATTCCACGAGAATTGAGCCTCGGGCGACGGATAGACGTGGATGAGGTCTTTGTATATGAGGGATGATTTACATCCTTTGTCGCTCTCCACATAATATTCGAAGTCGTAAGTACCAGCGGCATAGGTGTGGCTGGGGTTCATCAGGTTGGAGTAGGTGCCATCGCCAAATACCCATTGATATTTGTGTCCGTTGCGGGTAGTGTTCACAATGTTGATGGTGAGTGGTTCGCAACCTTCGAGGGGGAAGATACCTGGATCGAAGTTGGGCACGGGCTGGGGATTAACAGTGATGTTGATAGTGTCGCGAGCAATACAGTGCTTGCCTTTTTCGCTATTGATTACTTCAACAACATACTGGTGGTCGGCATAGGTGTTGGGAGTGGTTTGGATAACTCCAGTGGACTCGCCAAAGGGATTCCACATGTAGGCGTAGGTGTCGGAAGTGTGGGGGTCGGTTGCATCGAGGCTGATTACATCCACATCGCAGAGAGCGGTGTCGTTGCCAAGATTAGGTAGTGGAGTATATACTGTGGAGATGTTAGTGAGGGTATCCCAGCGGCAGCCGAATTCATCATAGATAGAAATCTTGATACGGAAATCGCCAGCAGTGTCTTTTGAAGCGATAAAGGAAGAGTATTCGTTGTTGACTTTTTTGTTGATGGTGATGCCTTTGTAAACACCGTTCTGCCAATCGGTTTCAGTGGTGTCGGGACGCCATACAACGGAGTCGATGGCAACTTGATAGTCACATCCGCCACTAGAGTTGAGGTTGCATATATCGAGAGACCAGTTGAACACCCAGCCGTTGTCGCTACCCCAATAGTCGCAAATCTGAATATTCCATACACCATTCAGGGGACAACCAGTGAGAGAACTGAAGTCATCGCCAGGGGTATAGTAATCCAAGCGGTTTACATGGTCGGAAGGATCTAAGGTCTGGACGGTCTGGGATCCCGGATTACGACCGGCATACTGTCCGCAGGTGGGAATAGGCAGATCGAAAGTGCGTGTGCTGGTGTGGCCAGGAGAAGCCATGCCGGCATTAGTGGGCATGGAAACATCGCAAGGTTCGCCAGAAACGAGGGTGTAAGCTGCATTGCGGCTGAAGCAATAGTCAAGACCAACACCAAAGGGGTTGTCGCATGAGTCGCATTTGTTGGAACCGTCCCAAGTGTCTGGAGGGTCGCCAGCAGGGCAACCGGTGAAAGTGCCGCCACCTCCGTCAGTACCAGAAGGACCAGAGTAGCCATTAGGAAGAGTTTTGAACTTGAGGTATGCGATACCGTGGTCGGGGTGGTTCGGGTCGTAGTCGGGGCAGGTGATAGCCAAGCTATAGTCACCCATAAAGGAGTGTTCGTAGTTCACGCAGATAGAACAGATGTCGGCTGCGCTCTGTACGGAACGTCCATTGGGGAATTCGTTGAATTCAACGGGAGCATCGTAACAAGGCACCGTGCAGTTAGGTCCGTCAGGGATAAAGGTACGAACTTCGTTGGTCTTGGATATGGACTCTGAAAAGGTGATTTTGCGCAGCGTAAGAGTACCATTATCGCCATCGTAACCCACGTTCACTTCCAAAGAGTCGTTGTTGCAGATGGGACTGAGGTCGAAGATGGTCTTGATGGGGTTTTGTGCCACTCGCACGTGCACCGTCTCGAAGTTTTTGGAGTTGCAGCCTTGTACGTCTGTCAGCTTTAATTGCACATCGTAGCAGCCTACAGTGACGTATCCGCAGTATCTGGGTGAGGTGGCATTGATGGCCGAAAGGGTGTCGGAGGTGCCAAAAGCCCATTTGAACAGGGTGGTGGAGTCGGCACCGGTGTAATATCCATAATTCTGGGAATATTCACCATAAGCTCTGAATTTCACACATTGACCTTGGCAAAGGAAGATAGCATCGGACCAACCAGTGGTGTCGATACGGATGATGCTATCGTAATCGGTTACCCACACATTGGCTTGGGCTGAGTCGCTCCATTCGTATTTGCCATAGTAAATGGTGTCGAATGAAGTGGGGATGAGTTTGGTTACGTAGTCGCCTAAGATGTTGCCGTTTCTATCGACACGCTGATAAACGGAGTCGATGTGGGCAATTACTCTCTCGCAAGGTGTAGCGCATTGGAACAAGAGGGAAAAACCGGAGTGGTGTCCAGTATCATCTTGATGTTGGACGCTGGCACGGAATCGGATGGTGAGCATGTGAGAAGTGTTGGTAGCGCTCACATAGAACATGCGATCATCGGATGTCTCATAGCATTTGTTGCCCTTGAAAAGTAGGGGCGAGCTAGTGCTGGGGCCATCATAGATATACAGGGTATCGTAGCAACCGATGTTGAAATGGGTTAATGTTACCGAGAGATATGAGTTGCTGGTGTCGGAGGTGTCGCAGGTGGATTTGCAAATGACCTTATAGTCATAGCCGCGGGTATAGTCTCCGTTAGCACCACCATCATCATACAGCACAGCCTGAGCCATACCATATTCGATGGTGTCGCCATTAAGGTCTGCATTCAGATTGATGTATACAATATCTTGAGCATGCAAACTCAAGCATCCCCAAAGTGCTAAAACTATCAATGATATTATCTTTTTCATAATATAGAAGTTTTTTGAATGTTACTAAAGATGATTCTCTGGATAGATTATCTACTGTTGCTTTTCCTGTTCGTAAGTCAGCCGATATGCTTCATTCCAGGGGCGGCAAGCCAAGTAACGGTTAGTACTTTTGTGGGTGTCGAAATAGATGGTGGAATTGGGTGCTCTGAATTGGAACTTGTCGAAATCCCAAGCCCAGTAGCTCCATTTTTCGAGATCGATAACGGTGTTGGACTGGGGGTGCTGGTCGGTCAGATGATTTGTGAGAGCTGAGAACTCAAAGACGACTGCACCTTCGGCAACTGTATCGGTGAAGTAGAATGTGTTGTAGGACATGTGGCACCGCCATAAGAGTTTTTGCTCTGGGTATTCCTCAACGGGGCAGTTGATGCGGTCGAGGTGCGGCTTTACAATGGCAATACAATCTTGGGCAAATGATTTGCTGGAAAGGCAGATCATTGCCAAAAGGATGGTGGTAAATAGCATCTTTTTCATGATATTGCTTTTTTGTGGGTTAATAATTCAAGATTTTTTTGCTATATAAGTCGCTGAGGTATCGATTTCGTCACCCCTATCTTGAATATTTAACATTATTTTAACGTTTTTTTTGAATCTGACGGATAAAAGCCATCAGGAAACCCAGCACCAAGAAGCCGCCAGGAGCCAAGATGAAGAGCAGCATGCCGTCAGCTCCGCCCATGAAACTGTGGCCAAAAATGGAGCCAGCGCCCAAAATCTCGCGCACAAGGCCCACCAGGGTGAGCGCCCAGGTGAAACCAAGACCCATGAAGAGACCGTCGAGCAGGGAGTGCCATACATTGTTTTTGGATGCAAAAGCCTCTGCACGGCCCAGCACAATGCAGTTGACCACGATCAGGGGAATGAAAAGACCCAGGGTGTCGTAGAGGTCGGGAAGGTAGGCCTGCATGACCATCTGGACGATGGTGACGAAGGTGGCGATGACCACGATGAATGCGGGGATGCGCACCTTGTCGGGGATAAGGGATTTCAAGAGTGATATGACGATGTTGGACATCATGAGCACGAATGCGGTGGCCAAACCCATGCACATGCCGTTGATGGCGCTAGAAGTGGTTGCAAGGGTGGGGCACATGCCGAGGATGAGCACCCATGTGGGATTCTCTTTGATAAGTCCGTTTTTGATGATATCAATAGCTTTCATTATTCAATGCCTCCTTTCTGGAAAATGCTGTATGCGTTGTTTACGAGGTCGCAGAATGCGCGAGAGGTGATGGTGGAACCAGAGATTGCGTCAACATCGCCACCGTCCTTGGTCACTTTGAGCCCGTTGGCGGGGTTCTTGCCGATGACGTTGCCTTTGTTGCCTTCCTGGAACCATTCGCTTGCCTTGGCACCGAGGCCGGGCGTCTCAGCGGTTTGGAGAATCTGGTAGCCGGTGATGTTGCCTTCGTTGTTGAAGCCCACCATGGCCACTAAGTCGCCGCCGAAACCTTTGTCGGATTTTGCCTCGATGGCCATGCCCACTAACTGACCTTGAGCGTCGAATGCCTTGGTGCAGGAGGTGCCGTCGATTTCGGACTCTTCGATGGTTTCAAATGCGGGGAGCACTGCCTTCACTGCAGCCTCTTTCTTTGCTTTTTTAGCATCGTTGATAGGACCTTCAGTCATGTTGTTGACCGAAGCCAGTGCTGCAGCTGCCACCAATGCGATGATGGTGAGAGACAACAGCATATTGGGTAAATTGGATTTTGCTTTTTTTGCCATAATTGTTCTATATTTGAATTATTTATGGGGTCTAGTTATGATAATCTCTTAGCAAGCAAAACGAGTGGGTTTGCACCATTTGTTGATAAGGGGAGTGGCTGCATTCATGAGGAGGATGGCGAAGGACACGCCTTCGGGGTAGCTGCCCCAAGTGCGGATCAGCACGGTGAGGATACCGCAACCACAGCCAAAGATGATTTGTCCCATTTTGGTCATGGGGCTGGTTACCATATCGGTGGCCATGAAGCATGCACCAAGCATGATGCCGCCCACGAGGATGGTGGCCACGGGGTTCATGAATTGCTCAGGGTTGCAGAGCCAAAGGATGCCGCTGAGGATGAATGCGGAGCCGATGAAGGTGACGGGGATATGCCAAGTGATGACTTTGCGCCAAAGCAGATAGATGGCACCAATGAGAATGGCCAAAGCGCTCACCTCACCGAGGGAGCCGCCGATATGGCCAAGGAACATGTCCATCAATTCGGGCATGGGCACATTGCCACCTTCTTTGATGATGCTCAGCGGAGTGGCACCAGTGGTGGTGTCGATGCTCATAGGGAACCATTTTCCCACAGTGGGCCAAGTGGTCATCTGCACGGGGAAGGAGATAAGCAGGAATACACGACCGGCCAATGCGGGGTTGAAGGGGTTTTTGCCCAAGCCGCCGAAAGTCATCTTGGCCACAGCGATGGCGAAGATGGCGCCGATTGCCACAATCCAAATCATCTCAGCGGTGGCAGGCACGTTGAATGCCAGCAGCAAACCGGTGACGATGGCAGAACCGTCGCACACGGTGGAGGGCACTTTGAGGATGAATTTTTCAATAAGCCACTGAGAAAGGCAGCATACTGCTACGGATACTAAGCTGATGAGGAGTGCGTTGAGACCAAAATAGGCAATGCCACAGAGCAGCATAGGCACCAAGGCCAAATTGACGCGCCACATGATTTTCTTGGTGGATTCGTCGCTATGGACGTGCGGAGAACCAGAAATATTTAATAGATTCATATTATTATTTAAATAGATTCTTAAAAGAGTTTGTTGTATTGCTTGATTTCTGATGCACTAGGCTATTTCTTTTGAGCAGCCATCATGGCGCGCACCTTGTTTTTGCCGAGACGAATTTCGTCGAGCAGGGGTTTGTTGGCGGGGCAGCTGAAATAGCAGCAGCCGCACTCGATGCAGTCGAGTATGTTGTGCTCCTTGGCTTCCTCGATACGGCCGTTCTTCACCAGGGCCGAGAAGAGGTAGGGCTCCAGTCCCATGGGGCATGCATTCATGCACTTGCCACAGCGGATACAGTTGCTCTCGGGATTGCGGCGAGCTTCGGCTTCATCCATCACCAGCACACTGCTAGCGCCCTTGGTGGTGGGTGCGTCCAGGTTGCTGATGGCTTTGCCCATCATGGTGCCGCCGCTGATCACCTTGCCAGTGGTTTCGGGCAGTGCTCCGATGGCGTGGCTGATGATGTCGTTGTAGCTGATGCCGATGCGGCACTGGTAGTTGTGCTGGCTGGGGAGTTTTTTGCCGGTCACGGTGAGGATGTTCTCGATGAGGGGCTTGTTCTTCTGGATGGCCTCATATACGGCGAAAGAAGTACCCACGTTGCTCACCACGCAACCCACGTCGATAGGCAGCTTGCCACTGGGCACTTTGCGTCCGGTGATGGCGTTGATGAGTTGCTTTTCTGCACCCTGGGGGTATTTCACCACCATAGGCTCAACGATGATGCCTTCGAAGTTCTTGGCCATTTCGGTCATCACTCGGATAGGCTCAGGTTTGTTGCTTTCAATTCCGATATAAGCGTTGGGCACGCCCAAAGCTTTGCGCAGAATGTTCACACCGATGCAGATTTCTTCGGCATGTTCCAGCATCACGCGATGGTCGGAGGTGAGGTAAGGCTCACATTCAGCGGCATTGATGATGAGGTACTCGGCTTTCTTGCCCTCTGGCACACTGTATTTGATGTGGGCGGGGAAGGTGGCACCGCCAAGACCCACGATACCCATCTCTTTCAATTTGGCCACAATCTCTTTGGGCTCCAAGTTGCACTCGCGTTTGATGTCGGGGGTGCGGTCGATGGTCTCCATCCATTCGTCGCCTTCAACGTCGATATAAATAGCGGGCTTGGGCATGCCGGTGAAATCTTTGCAGGATTCCACTTTGTTCACGGTGCCGCTCACGGGGGAGTGGATGTTGGCGCACATGAAGGTTTGTGCTTCAGCAATGAGTTGACCTACTTTCACTTTATCGCCCTTGGCCACGATGGGGGTGGCGGGAGCGCCTAAATGCTGGGTCATGAGCACCACAACCTGCTTGGGCAGGGGCATCTGCTCGATGGCAGCATTGGTTGAAATCTTATTCTCTTCGGGGTGTACACCACCCATTTTGAATGTTTTCATGTGTCTGTTCCTTTAGTGGGTTAGTGTTTATTGGTTGTTGGCGGGAGTCTGAGCGGGCTGTGCTGCAGGAGCGTCAGCTGCAGGAACTTCTTTCTTTGGGGGAAGAGGGGGGAAGTTTACAGCGTGGATGGCTCCGGTGGGGCACTCTGCAACGCATTTGCGGCAGCTCTTGCACAGATTAAAGTCGATATATGCCAAATTGTTCTCAACGGTGATGGCGCCGAATGGGCAGGTCTTGGCACACTTGCCGCAGCCGATGCATGCTGCGCTGCAAGCCTTCTTGGCCACGCCGCCTTTTTCCTTGTTGCGGCAAGCCACATACACGCGGCGGTCCTTCAATCCCTTTTTACGCAGTTCGATAATTCCGCGGGGGCAAGCCTTCACACAAGCGCCGCAGGCGGTGCACTTATCTTGATCAACAATGGGGAGGCCAGTCTCGGGGTCGATGCTCAGCGCACCAAACTGGCAAGCGCTAGCGCAGTTGCCGAAGCCAAGGCAGCCAAACATGCAGCCGCTTTCGCCAGCATACACCGAGTTGGCAAAAGCGCAGTCTTTCAAACCGTCGTAATTGTTCTTGGCGGTTGCGTTGGCGCAGGTGCCGTTGCAGCGCACCACTGCCACTTGGGGTTCTGAAACTTCGGGGGTGCAACCGAGGATTGCAGCCACCTTTTGAGCCACGGATTCACCGCCGGCAGGACATTTAAGTCCATCCATGTTGCCCTGTTTTACGAAGGCCTCAGCCATGGCGCGGCAGCCAGCTTTGCCACATCCGCCGCAGTTTGCTCCGGGGAGCACTTCGGCAATCTCATCGATTTTGGGGTCTTCTTCAACCTTGAACTTCTGGGCGACAAAATACAGTACAATGGCGAAGATGGCACCAATGATGCCCAATACCAGTACTGCAGTCAAAATCATGTTGGTCATTGTTTTATGTATTATTTATTATTATTCACTTTTTTTTCATTGACGTGCAAAATTACAAAAAATTATTAATATATTATTATTGGCTTGTGTTTTTTGCCAAAAAAGATATCAACAGCTGTGAATTACGGCTTGCTGCCCAATCAAAAAAATGGTGGTTATATAACCTTGTTTTTTGGTATTGCATCACTCTCCAAGCATCACCCTAATCGTGTGCCAATTTGGCACATTCTTCTATGTTCCTACGCTCTTACCTATCACTTGCTTTTGGCGCGAAAGGAGGTGTCGATAAATCACCACAACCGAAGGTTTCGAACACCTTAGTATTTTTATATTTCTGCTGACTCCGCCAGCCGTAGCATACCCCCCCCGCCTTACACTCGAAGGTTCACTGGACCTTCTCGCCCTCTAAAGAGGGGACGGCTGACACATCTACTATACTCAACATGTATTGATTTGAGAGAAGCATAGTAAAGAGTGGAGAGTGGAGAGTGGAGAGTGGAGAGCGTAGAGTGAATCACCGGCTCCCGCCTACCTACTACCTGCTACCTGCTACCTACTACCTACTACCTGCTCCCTAAATACCGGCCACTGCCCGTCCCCTTTCGGAAAGGGACGAGATGGTTCACAGGATCTTCGAGTAATGGAAGATAGTGCGGTGACAATATGTCAGAGCATGCTTGCCGCAACGAAGAAGGACCGAGGGTGTAGCGAAGGAGGAATCAAGCCTCTTTTGACGAATTGTTGAGCGTGCTCTATTCTGCCTGCTTGTGGTAAAGGAATTGAACAATTGTGATTTTTTAACAAATTTGTTAAATCAATGTGTTTTTAGTGCCCCGATACGAATTTTTTATGCCTTTTGATACAGCCACTATACAACCACTATACAGCCACTATACAGCCGCCCTATATTTGGGGGTGTTTTGTATGTGTTAGAATAATGGCAAGTGAATTGTTGCTGTATTGGGTAAAAAGACTTGTTCTACGAGTTGTAAATCAGTTAGCTATAAAATATCTAGATTGCTCTATGATGTTTTTCCAGCGTCAGATTCGGTCAAAAACCTTGCATGTGGCAGTTTAACAAAACAAATCCTAAAACAATGGATAATAACTTGAATTCCATTATTATATGATGATTTTAACATATTGCCTACTTTGCTAGGGTGTTTTGTTCGAGAAAAGCGTCGCATTTTGAAATTTTCCGCCCGAAAAAGAAGCAAAAAAAGCTGCGAACTCATAATTCTTTCGTGTCTGTATATCAGCAATATATGTCAATTAACATAAAATTTTCCATTGCAAATAATTGATATTCAGCATTGTTTTATTTTGCCCATTTTGCATTTTCCGCTGGAAATGGAAAAAACACAGTGCATTTAAGCGTTTCTGGCACAAAATATTTTTGTAGAAGGCTGTGTGACCGAAGCCCCCCGGTACTACCTAAGCTGCCTTGACTCCGACCAACCTCAGAAGCCATTGGGCTGCGGAGAACGCCCTCCATTAGACTCTAGACATGCCTTTCCGGGAGGATTATCCGTAGAATAAATGCTGAAAACCTCGCCTTAGCGAGGATGCTCGCGCTAAGCATTCTAAAAAGAAAAACGGGAAAGGCTGCCTTGTCACGAAGAGGCTCAGGATCGCTTGAAATATAAACGATTTGATCTTTATTACTGGCAATTTGTTGCGTCTCACCTGGGCTTTTTTAGTTGTAAAATTAATAATTCAAAAAAAAAATGTATCTTTGCAAATTATTTAAATAATAATTTTATGAGCAGAATACTTGTTGGATTTGACTTTTCTTCGGGTTCGGCAAAGGCCGTTGACCTAGCAATTGATATTTCCAATCGTGTAGGTTTGGATTTGAGATTGGTTTATGTGAAAGAGAAAAACCAAGACGAAACACCTATTCGTGAAGAAATTGAACGCCGTAATGCAGGTGTTGCGCATCTCCTTAAAGGCATCAAGATGGACTATGTTATCTGTGAGGGTAAAGTGGCGCAACAGATTGTGGAACAGGCCGAAATCGCTGAGGCGGTTCTTGTGGTTGTGGGCACATTCGGCATGTCTGGATTCAAGAAGAACCGTATTGGTGGCAACACTTATGAGACCATCACCAAGTGCCCAGTGCCAGTGCTCACCCTCCGAGAGGATTTCAATTTCAACAAGGCTCTCGAGCGTATCGTTGTCCCCATCGACAGCTCTCCCGACACTCGTCAAAAGGTACGCACCGCCGCTCAGTTCTCTAAACTTTTTGGATCCGAACTGCATATCCTAGGCCTTTATTCCGACACCAATTCCACCATTCGTGGCATTGTTGATGGATATGTTCGCATGGTGGATGATTATTTGAACAAGCATGAAATCAAGCATGTATCAAAATGTGTCAATGCACTGAAGAATATTACCAATACTACGCTTGAATATGCCGAACAGATTGATGCTGACATGATCATCATTATGACCGAGCAGGAGAAGAACCTCAATCGCATCCTCATGGGCACTTATGCGCAGCAGATGCTTAATCTCTCCACTCGTCCCGTTGTCACCCTTCGTCCTGTCCAGGTCAATGGCTTGGCCAAATAGTGCTGCTCAATTATGAAGAAAATCTTTTCGCTGACAATTCTTTTGGTTGTTGCCTTTGTGGCTGTGGCTCAGTATGTGCCGGGTGGCAACCGCAGTCGTGGACATATCCAGATAGTGGGCGATGTGGCAGTCAGCCAGCTGGTGCAGAAACATGTGGAACTCAACGAGCGAGTGCGCACCATACCCGGCTATCGCATCCAGGTGGCGTCGCTTTCGGGCACTGCATCCAAGAATCGTGCCTTTGAGATGAAAGAGCGTATCCGTTCTACCTATCCCGGAGTAGAGGCTTATGTGGTTTTCGATGAACCCAATTTCAAAGTGAAAGTGGGCGATTTCCGCACCCGTCTCGAAGCTTTTGTTTTCCTGCAGCGTATCCGTGCCGATTTCCCTGGCACCATCATCCGCGACAATATCTATCCCACCCAGATTAACTGGGACGAGATGGTTCCTGAAACCGAGGACGATATCTGATTTTTCACTTCGTGTTATATCTTCACCTCTCTCACCTCACCTGGACTCAGGTAGATGAGAGGGTGTTCTTTTCCATCTAGCGAATCCCAGTCCACTCGTTTCAAGAAATCAAAGTCGGGGTGACCGAAATCGGTCGAGTGGCCATAGAGCATCACCCTTTCGGTGCCCAGCTCATATTCCCACCAACCTCCGCCGTAAGGACATTGCTCGCCGAATCTCAGCAGTTGATAATGCCGCATCACCTTGCCGAATCTCAACACTCCATGCTGATTGATAATGAATTTCTGGTACATTTACTTGCTCAAATCTTTGATAATTTCTCCTGCCAACACAAATCCAAAGCAGCCGGTTATGTGCACCATCGAGCCGTTGATCACAGCTTTGTAGTCGCATGATTCATCGGTCTCGCCTTTGTTCTCTAGGGGCAGTTCCGTGCTGTATGCACAGCGAAACTTCCGTTTGGGCCACCGATTCATGTATTTGAATTTCTTGCGCAACGCTCTGGCCAGGGGGTCTCCAGTTACGTCTCTGAACTCGCTCACCGTCACTTTTGTAGGGTCAATCCTCAGCGCTGCACCCATCGATGAGAGCAACTTCACCCCCTCTTTTTCTGTGGCGTAGAGTATCAAGTGGGCTTTGTCTTTGAGCGAGTCGATGGCGTCAATCACATAGTCGTAATCCTCAATGTTGAAACTGTCGGCCGTTTCTGCGCTATAGATGGCCTTTATGGCCGTTATTTCAGCATCGGGGTTTATCTCCAGCAGCCTTTCTTTCATCACATCCACTTTGGGCATACCCACAGTTTTGGCTGTGGCCATCAATTGCCGGTTGCAGTTGGATATGCTCACACAGTCGCCGTCCACAATTGTGAGTCTTTTGATGCCAGCGCGTATCAGTGCCTCGGCGCACCAACTGCCCACTCCGCCTACGCCAAAGAGGATAACTTTCGTCTGTGCCATACGACTCATGACGTCGTGCCCCAGTAGCAGCTCCGAACGTTGTAGCCGCTCCATTTCAGATTCGGTGTATTTCATATCCATTAATAACTCACCCGATTGCCAGATATTGTATTCGGCCGTGAATATCTCTTGGCTGCCACTAATGACTCATTACATTTTTGAAACGAAAATTGCTGTTGATTGAACACGAATTTTTGTAAACTACTATTAAATAATGAATAATTATTACATGCAATCCACAGCAGCTCACGTTAAGTAAATCTCATTTGTGTCAATTTTTAGAAGTTGCCGCTTGTCCAAGCTGAAAGTGGCTGCGGGTGGGCAATAATAAAAGGCGGTGGCCGTTACTAAATAATAATGGACAATATTATGGATGTGCCCTCGGCAACAGTATACTACCAACAACTAGAAACCCTGCTAGATAGCAGCGGCTCTATTCGATATAAATATTTCACATTGCGCGAGCTGTTCAAGCGGCTGGCCGATGAGGGGGTGAACCATGCTCCAATACATGTGGCAGGACTGTTCGCTAAGGTGGAATATCTGCTTCGACTGCACCATTTGCCGGCAGCCGATGCCGCAGCCATCCATGATACTCGTCAGGTGCTGAACCACTTGCGCGACTACGATGATCAGCAACTCACCACGTTGCTACCCCAAGATATCAAGGCCACCGCCTTGCTGGTAGGCTATGTTTTTGGCTCTACTTTACCCGCAGGATTAGCCAGTCGTTTGCCCGAAGGAGTCCGGTCTCATAAGTGGAGCGCTATCGACAACCGCTTGATACGCTGCATCGTCACCGCATGGGACAGCCACACCATTCACGCCACCGAAGAACAGAACAACTCGGAGCTGACCGTGGAATACGGCCCAAAGAATAAGTATTTGCATCGTGCGAAAGGAGCCGATTGGTCATACCTTGAGTCTATCTTGCGAGTGGGTGCCCAACTAAATCTGGTACGTGTGCGCATGGAGGATGATGTGTGTATGCCCGAGTTGATCATTTACGAGCCCGACTATCTGGTGAATGTCACCACCATATCGCAGTGCTTCGACCTTTATGCCGAGTCGGCAGATGTGCATCTGATGCACAAGTTGGAGCCTGCTGCCAATACCCGCCATATTCATCTGGGTAATTTGGTGGGCCAATTCCTTGACAATACGGTGCATGGCCGCCAAGTGAGCTATGAGCAGAGCTGGAATGAATATTTGCAAGCCCATGCTTTAGAACTCATCTCTTGCGGCGACTTATCCACAGCCCAAGCCTTTGCCGAGTTCGAGAAAGATGCACGTCAGCAACAGCGTCATATTGAGCAGTTGATTGGTCGTCAGTTGATGCAGCTGCCGGGGGTGGACCGCTACCACAAGGATGATATGCTCCTAGAGCCCACATTTTTCAGCCACACACTGGGCATCCAAGGCCGTATGGACCTGCTGTGGGAAACCCGTGACGAGGATCCCCGAATGCGCAAAACTATCATCGTGGAGCAGAAATCGGGCAAAGGGGAGAATCCTTGGCCGCCCCGTCCTGATGCCAACCCCGAAGTGCCGCTGCCCAAAGAACAGCACCTCGTGCAGTTGAACCTTTATCGAGCGCTGATGAATTACGGGTTCGACAAGCGTGATGGCACTTTGGAACACCCTATGCTGCTCTATTCGCGTTATGGACAAGGACTTGTGTCGCAAGGGTCCAACCTTCCCGGGTTGCTGCTGCGGTCTATTAAGATAAGAAACGAACTGGTGTTCCGTGAACTGAGATATAGCGAAGAGGGCATCCTTCCCTTTCTGCCTCGCACAGCCGATGAACTGCGACAAAAATCCATCTCCGACCGCCTGTGGGAGCCTTGGATCAAACCTCGTCTGGATGCCATTCTTCAGCCGATATGGAATGCCACAGAACTGGAACGCGCCTATTTCCTCAGAATGGTGCAGTTTGTGGAGATGGAGCAGCAGTTGGCCAAGATTGGTGGCACGGTGGATGGCAGCCACGGATTTGCCGCCAAATGGCATGATACGCTCGATGACAAACACGAGTCGGGCAACATCTATGATGGCTTGCGCATTATCTCCTTGGGCACTACGGCCAATGGCCGTGGAGTGGATCGGGTCACCTTTGCCTTTGGCCCGGGTCAGTCGGTTGACGGCACCAACTTCCGCCGAGGCGACATCGTGTTGCTCTATCCCTATCGAATCGGGCAGGAGCCCGATGCCTGTGCCCAGATGGTGCACCGTGGTTCGATCGTCGATATCACCGCCGATGGGGTAGAGGTGGAGCTGCGCAATTGCCAGTCGCACAAGCATGTGTTCCAATCGCTTGGTGGCGATGAGCATCTTTGGGCGATAGAGCACGATATGTTCGACTCATCAGCCAATGCCCAGTATGGGGCGTTGATGAACTTCCTGCGTGCATCCCAGCAGCGCAAAGACCTGCTCATGCTCCAGCGTGAGCCCGATATTGATGAGCAAGTGGAGGTGAAAGGCAGCTATGGCCAGTTCGATTCGCTAGTGAGCCGAGCCATGCAAGCACAAGAACTGTTTCTGATAATAGGGCCTCCCGGCACGGGCAAAACCTCCTATGGCTTGCTCAATTTACTGCAAGAGGAGTTGCTGCAAGGCGACCAAAAACGTGTGCTGCTGCTGAGCTATACCAACCGTGCTGTGGATGAGATGTGCAGCAAGCTAGTGGAAGCGGGTATCGATTTTGTCCGCATTGGAGCGGAGCTCTCCTGCGAGCGGGCCTATCGCCCCTATCTGCTCTGCAACAAGGTGAAACAATGTGCCCGTGGCAACGATGTGGCCAAGATGGTGCGCGGGACAAGGGTGTTCTGTGCCACCACCGCGGGCTTGAACAATCACACAGACTTGTTCGGCCTTGTCCATTTCGACCTGGCCATCGTGGACGAGGCTTCGCAAATACTAGAGCCCCAGCTGGTGGGCCTGCTGAGTGCCCGCAGTGTGCGGTCTTCATTGCCGGGTCAAGAGGCCATTGCCAAAGTGGTGCTTATCGGCGACCACAAGCAACTGCCCGCCGTTGTCCAGCAACGCGAGGAGGAGTCGGCTGTTGCCGACCCCCTCTTGCACCAAATCGGTCTGACCAATTGCCGCCTCTCGCTCTTTGAGCGTCTGCTGAAACATTTTTATCTGGGCCAAGGCCGATACGACGAGCGATATGTATTCATGCTCACCCGCCAAGGGCGTATGCACCGCGATATTGCGGCATTCCCCAACGAGGCTTTCTATTCTGGACGGTTGCAGGTGGTGCCTTTGCCCCACCAGTTGCTGCCCTGCAGCACCACCCCCACGGGCAACCCCATCGCCGATATGCTCACACAGCGCAGACTGTCGTTTGTGGATGTGCCCGACGCTGGTGAAGCGACTTCTTCTGCCAAAACCAATACCGCCGAAGCCGAGGTGATAGCGCGTGTGGTAGGGCAGATATACAAGATGCATGCTGCCGCATTCTCGGTGGAGAAGACGGTGGGTGTTATCGTGCCCTATCGCAATCAGATAGCCGCTGTGCGCAATGCCATCGACAGGCTTGGCGTGCCGTTGCTGCATGACATCACCATCGACACCGTGGAACGTTATCAAGGGAGTCAGCGCGACTACATCGTGTATGGTTTCACCGTGCGAGAACGCTACCAGTTGGGCTTCCTCACCAACAACACCTTCGAGGAGGACGGCATGACCATCGACAGGAAACTGAATGTGGCCATAACCCGTGCCCGATTAAATATGGTGATGGTGGGCAATGCGCGGCTGCTGCAAGAGAATGAGTTATTTGGAAAGTTGATAAAAAATCGTATCTTTGCAATATGAAAGCAAATGAATATTTTGATATATTCAGCCAACAAGTGGCTGATTACCATAAAGTAGATTCTGTTGACGCCGATACTGCGAATCCTTTTGCTGAGGGTTCTTTTGATTATCTGTTGTGGCAGAAAAGCTTCATCGATACTGTGCAGTGGCATTTGGAGGATTTGATTCGCCCCGACGATGTGGACCCCGTGGAGGCACTCCGCCTCAAACGCTGGATTGACCGTTCCAACCAAAATCGCACCGACTTGGTGGAGCGCATCGACGACTATTTCATGCAGCAGTTTGCCCAGGTTCAGCCTTTGGCTGATGCCAAGATCAACACCGAGACCCCCGCTTGGGCTGTGGACAGACTCTCCATCCTGGCACTCAAGATATATCATTTTGGCATCGAAGTCAATCGCACCGAGGTATCGGCCGAGCATCATGAGAAATGCTTGCAGAAATACCACACACTCCTGGAACAGCAACGCGATCTCACCCAGGCCATCGATTCTTTGCTCGACGATTTGGCTGCTGGCCGCCGCGTCATGAAGCTCTATCGGCAGATGAAGATGTACAACGATCCCGCTTTGAATCCCATGCTTTACGGCAAGAAATAATATCCCCCGCACATCTTGAAACGAATCCTGGTTATCCGACTATCGGCTTTGGGTGATGTGGCCATCCTTGTGCCTGTGCTCAAGCATCGTGCTGCGGTGTGTCCTGATTGTCTCTTCCTTGTGGCTGCGCCACCTTTGTTGGCTCCCTTGTTTCATGGGGTGGACAATATCCAGTTTGTGGGCACTCCCAAGGCTTCCCCTCGCGAACTCTTCCGCACCTTGTCGGCCTATCGGCCCGATTGCGTGGCCGACATGCATTGGGTCAACCGCACGATAGGCATGGATTTCCTGTTTCGTTTGCATGGGGTGCCGGTGAGTCGCATCCACAAAAGGAACCATCGTGGCAAGCCATCGTGGAAACGCTACGACGAGGTGTTTGACCGTCTAGGCTTGCCTTCGTCAGCAAAGTTGGAGGCCGAGAGCCGCTGTTATCTTGCTCCCAAACCCTTATCGGCCATCCAGGCCGTCATAGGCATAGCCCCCTTTGCTCAGCATCGGGGCAAAATATGGCCTGAGCCAAACATAAAACAATTGCTTGCCTTGCTGGGCCATCGACAGGATGTGCGTGTGCTGCTGTTTGGTAGCAAGGCCGAATCGTCCACCTTGGAGACGTGGGCTTTGCCCTACGACAACATACAATCCGTTGCGGGCAAACTCTCATTCAAGCAAGAACTGGATCAAATCGCTCAGTTGGATGTGATGGTGAGCATGGATTCTGCCAACATGCATTTCGCCTCTTGTTTGGGCATACCCGTGGTGAGCATCTGGGGCGCCACCCATCCCCAATCCGGTTTCTATGGTTGGCGGCAGCATCCCAGCTGGGCTGTGGGCCTAGAGATGGATTGCCGGCCATGCTCCAAATATGGCAAAAAGCCATGCCAATTTGGCGATTATCGCTGCCTCACAGGCATCGCCGCACAGCAGGTCTATGACCGCGTGCTGCAAGTGGTGGGTTTTTCTTAATGTTTGCTACTTTTCCAGCGGCAGCTGGATGGTGAACGTGCTGCCTTGTCCGGGCGTGCTGGCCACAGCAATCTTGCCTTTGTGCAGGGCCACAATCTGCGACACATAGTTCAATCCTATGCCGAACCCTTTCACATTGTGCACATTGCCAGTTGACACACGATAGAATTTCTCAAATATATGTTTTTGGTCTTCCTTGGCAATGCCTATGCCGTGATCCGTTATCTGCAGTATGGCGTAGCCGTTTTCCTCCTTGGTGCTCACCGAAATATATAGTTCCTTGTCGGAATATTTAATGGCGTTGTCCACCAGATTGTGTATGAGGTTGGTCACGTGCAGTTCGTCGGCAAACAATATGCCGTTGATGGGCTGCAGATCGGTGTGCAGCTCGCCGTGGCGGCTGTCAATAGAGAGTCGGAAACTCTGCAGCGAATCCGATACCAATGCATTCAAATCCACCTCCTTGGGCGCAATGGCAAACCGTTTGCCGGCCATCTTGGCGCTCAGCAGCAGCGTCTCTATCAGCACACGCATACGGCGGTTCTCGTCGCTGATGATGTTCACAAAATTCTGGGTGCTGGCAGAGTCGGAGGTCACGCTCTTGTCCTGCAGCATCTCGCAGGCCAGGCTGATGGTGGCAATGGGGGTTTTTATTTCGTGCGTCATGTTGGAAATAAAGTCGGTCTTCATCTCGTCCAACTTGCGTTGCAGCAATATTGTGCGCACCGAAAGCACAAACAAGAAAGTAATCAGCAGGATAAGGCTGATGCTAATCATCGTGTAGAAAGTCACCCTGTTGTTCAAGAAGATGGGCGAGGCGGGGAAATAAAGCACCACATACAAGTTCTCGTCCGAAATCACGCCATTGGACTGGAAGTTGTATTTGAATGGTGAAGTGCGCAACCTGTTGGTGTCGGCATCGGCGCTATAGTACAGCAGGGCGTCTTTGGCAGTTTGCAGAATGCCTATACTGGGCTTCAAATCCACACCATTGATGATAAGCTCTTCGCGGATAAGTGAGTCGAGCAGGGGAAAGTTGAGCTTCATGGGGTCGATGCTGGCACCCTGGAACGACAGTTTTCTTCGTTCGGGCGATTGCTGCACCATTGCTATCAAGCGGTTACGGGAGTTTAGCAACGTGTTGTATTGAGTGATGGTGTGCTCCTCCGATGGGGTGAATCGGGTGTGGGGCTTGGTCAGCACGCTGTCCTGAGTGGAGATGCCAAACTCCAGTCGGTCATCGTCATAAAACAGGTCGCTGTTTTCGCGGATGAGGGTCTGCATCTTCTCGTTCATCTCGTCAATACGGCGCATGCGTATGAGCCAATAGCGTTCCTTTTGCGACACAAAGTCTTCAACCTTCATCTGGTCCAGTTCGCCAAACACTTTGTCGATAGCGTTGTTAACACTGATGTTGAACAAGTTGTCGCTCATGCGGGCCGATTTGCGGGTTTGCGATATTTGCAGAATCACCAAGCTGATGGCGGCCA
Organism: Bacteroidales bacterium; assembly: GCA_024400505.1. Lineage (GTDB taxonomy): Bacteria > Bacteroidota > Bacteroidia > Bacteroidales > P3 > Colimorpha. The sequence goes on from JAKSMP010000020.1 coordinate 37,714, forward strand.
GGGCAAAAAGGGTAGATAGGAGTATCAGAAATCTTCTTTTCATCAAAATTGTTGCTTACATTATGATAGAAGAACGAAAGAGAGGTTAAAAAAGTATGTGATGAATGTTGTTTGCAAGAAAAGAATTGGCAAAGCGCACCCTCAATGGCAGCGTTCGATCCCAATCTATGCGGTGATTGCGGCGTGCAGCTGCTCTATATACTTGCCAATATACTGTGCGTTCATTCCCCACACATCAATGA
>JAKSMP010000021.1 GCA_024400505.1 Bacteroidales bacterium
GCTATGGCCAGCGACCGAAGAGGAGCTTGCTATGGCCAGCGACCGAAGTGGAGCTAACCCTTTGTTCCACCTTTTAGGTAATTTAACTTCTTTTACAGCCTCATTTATCGAATAGGTTTCGAGGAGTGATTTCGGCTGCAAAGTTACACATTTTTCTTCATATAGGCATCATTTTATCTGTATTTTTGATAGGGGTAAATTCCTGGTCGAACATGCCTGCTTCGAATGTATTTTTGTATGCCGTATCAAGACTCTTCAATTATTTTGCAAAAATTCGAAAAAATTATCAATATAACAAAATGATTAACAGTTTTTTAATTTATAGAACTCCCCTATAATGAAAAAGGCAGCCGAGCGTCGCTCGGCTGCCTTTGATCGTCAGACGGGATTGATATTAAAACTTTACGCGGGCACCCACGAGCAAAGATATGCCGGGCTGGGGTATGCCGCCATAGTCGCAATAGGTGCGGTTGAGGAGGTTGTAGCCTTCAACAAAGAGGGTGGCATACCAGAGGTCGTATTCTACCACCGCATTGAGGAGGAAGACGGGGTCATAGCCCACCTGAATGCCCGAAGCATCGGTGTAGCTGCCCTCGCGGTAGTGATAGTCGGCCAGCAGTTTCACCCGCATGGAGCGGATGGGCGAAAGGACGAGGTCAGTCCCCACTTTGTGGCGCAGGTAGTCGAGGGCATAGTTGGAGATATAGCCATCGGCCTGCTGCGACATGGCACAATAGGAATAGCTCACCCCTACCCTACGCAACCAATCGGTTGAGGTATAAGCCAATTGCACATCGCCACCTATAGCAGCGATGGAGGCATGATTGGTGCTGTACCACACGGTGGATTCGGGGGTGCGAATCCAGTCGATGATATCATACCCTTTGCGGCCATAGAGGGTGGCTTGGGCATGGAAATGGGAACGGCGGTAGGAGGCCGAAAGTTCGGCCAGATGGCTATACTCGGAGTTGAGGTTGGGGTTGCTCACCTGGGTGGCGCTGTGGTAGTAGCGGTCGTTGAAGGTGGGTATGCGGAAAGAGCGACCCCAGCTGCCGCTGAATTGCCAACGGCCCACAGGATAGCGGGCACTGAGCGAATAGCCATAGTTGGGGCCCATCATGGTGTTGAAAGAGCCCAGAAGCGAGCCTGCCAACTGCATACCGCCCAGCCACACGCTGTGCTCGGCAAAGGCATTGACGGTGGTGCGGGATGTGCCGAGGGGATAAAAGAGCCCCTGAGGCTCGGCATGGATGGGACGGGGCTGGACAAGGCTGTCGCCCAGCACATTGCTGAGGATGGATTCGTAGCGCACATCGGTGCCAAAGGAGGTGCGGCCCAGCTGCCAAGGACGGGAGGCACGCAGTCGCATGCCCGCCGTGGAGGAGAGATGATAGTTGTGGCCGCCATACCAGGCAGGGGCCTCAACAAACCCTTGACGGAAGAGCTCAAAGCGGTCGCGATGGAGTCGGCCAGAGAGGAGTGCCTCCAACTGCCACCCATGCCAGACCCTTTGGTGAGAGGCCGAGGCAACGAGGGTGCGTGTGGCTTCGAACTGCGAAGGGTACTTGGTGCTGTAGAACGCCTGGCTGCCAAAGTCTTTGATCTGCCCGCCCAGCTGGAAATTCCAGTCGCCGCGGCTGTCGTGGCGATGGGCTTGGAGGAAAAGGCTGGTGTGGGAATAATCGGTGTTGGTTTGATAGCCATCGCTATGATGATGGGCGGCAGCAGCGGTGTAGGTCCAAGAATTAGCCACATAGGTGGCGGCGGCGGAGATATGGAGCTGGCCGAAACTGCCTCCAGCTAGCGATGCCTGAGCCTGGGAGCGAGAGGATTCGCCGGTGACAATGTTCACTGCCCCGCAGAACGAGGTGAGGCCGTAATGAAGCAAAGCTGAGGCGGGAATGATTTCGACACGATCGACCATGGAGAGGTCGATGGGGATGTCGAGGTTGTGATGACCGGTTTGCGCATCGGTGAGGTTGACACCGTTGAGGAGGATGAGCATTTGGTCGAAGGTGCCACCGCGCATGGTGAGGTCGCCTTGGACATCGCCGGCTCCACGGGTGCGAAGGTCAACGCCTGGCAGCTGTTCGAGCAATTCCCCTACCGAACTGACTGCCAAGCCTTGGAGCTGAGCTCGAGAAATGACAGCCACCGCGTCGGGCGACCCCTGGGTGGAGTCGGCAGCAGCGGTGATGGTGAGGAGCGGAAGGGTGTGCTCGTCGAGCTGGTCATCGGTCTGGGCTTGGGCCACAGGGCACATGAGGGGCGCGCAGAGGGCCAAGGCCACAGCCGATTTGCAGAGTTGACGATCGGCAATATAGGAAGCCAGACGACCAATGTTGACCACGCGATGCATCGAATTGAATGCGGCAAAGGATCCACGGCAGAAGCGGCGGAAGCGGATGACGCAAGAATGGGATTGTTTTTTGAGGTTCATTGTTGTTGATATGTTGTTGTGTCTGACGATTTCTGAAGGGAAAAAACAGCCCCGCGGGCGCGGGGCTGATTCTTTATACTAACGGGATAGTGTTGCTGCGGAAGCGGATTAGCTGAGGGTGGCAATCTGAGCCTTGATGGCTTCGATCTTGCTCTCGGCATCGGCTTTTTTCTGACGCTCGATGGCCACAACTTTCTCGGGTGCGCCGTTGACAAACTTCTCGTTGGAGAGTTTCTTCATGACGGAGGCGAGGAAGCCTTCGGCATATTTGAGTTCTTCTTGGAGCTTGGCAAGTTCGGCTTCTTTGTCGATATTGAGGCTCACGGGAACGAAGCACTCGGTGGTGCCCACCATGAAGGAGAGTGCGCCATCCACTTTGTCGTTGACAATCTCAATCTTGCCCACGTTGGCAAGCTTGATGATGATGCCGCGGAAGGCTTCGGGGCAGTTGCCTTTGACGTAGAGGTCGAGTGCCTCCTTGGGCGAGAGACCCTTGCTGTTGCGCATATTGCGCACACCGCCAATAATCTCGCGGGATTGGTCGAAGTCGGCAAGCATCTGCTGGTCGAAGAGGACGCTGTGGGGCATGTGCTGGGTCATGATGCTTTGGTCGGCAGGACGCTCACGCAGGGTGTGCCAGATTTCCTCGGTGACGAAAGGCATGAAGGGGTGCAGGATGCGCATGAGGCGGTCGAAGATGTCGAGGGTGGCCTCGTAGGTGTCGCGGTCGATGGGGGTGCCGTAGGCAGGCTTGATCATCTCCAAATACCAGGAGCAGAAGTCGTCCCAAACGAGTTTGTAGCTCTTCATGAGGGCTTCGCTGAGGCGGAAGTTGTCGAAGTCTTGCTCGATTTCTTCAAGCACTTGGGCCATGCGCATTTCCATCCATTGCACGCTCACGAGGTTGTCGGCAGGCTGGGTGGTGTCGTCCTTGACTTCCCAACCCATGACAAGGCGGAGGGCGTTCCAAATCTTATTGGCGAAGTTGCGGCCCTGCTCGCAGATGCTCTCATCGAAGGGAATGTCGTTGCCAGCGGGTGCGGTGAGCAGCATGCCCATGCGGACGCCGTCGGCACCAAACTTGGTGATAAGTTCGATGGGGTCGGGGCTGTTGCCGAGGGACTTGGACATCTTGCGGCCCAGTTTGTCGCGCACGATACCAGTGAAATAGACATGCTTGAAGGGTACGTCGTGGCGGTATTCCTCACCTGCCATGATCATGCGTGCCACCCAGAAGAAGATGATATCGGGACCAGTGATGAGGGTGTCGGTAGGATAGTAGTATTTGATCTCCTCGTTATCGGGGTTGCGGATGCCATCGAAAAGGCTGATGGGCCACAGCCAGCTGGAGAACCAGGTGTCGAGCACGTCTTCGTCCTGACGGAGTGCATCGGCATTGGCCACAGCACCGGGATGTTTGGCGCAAGCTTTTTCGAAAGCTTCTTGGCGAGAGTTGGCCACCACCACTTGGGTTTGACCCTCGGCTTCATAGAAATAAGCAGGGATGCGCTGTCCCCACCAAAGCTGACGAGAGATGCACCAGTCTTTGATGTTCTCAAGCCAGTGGCGGTAGGTGTTTTTGAATTTGGCGGGGTGGAACTGGATGGTGTCGTCCTCCACCACTTCGAGGGCCTTCTTGGCCACATCGGTCATGCGCATGAACCACTGGGCAGAAAGCTTGGGTTCGATGACAGCATCGGTGCGCTCGGAGTGACCCACTTTGTTGGTATAGTCTTCGATTTTCTCGATAAGGCCTTGGGCTTCGAGGTCTTTGACAATCTGTTTGCGGCAAACGAAACGATCCAAGCCTGCATACTGAAGGCCTTTCTCGTTGAGGGTGCCGTTGTCGTTGAAGATGTCGATGGTCTCCAGGCCGTATTTCATGCCCAGGTTGTAGTCGTTGATATCATGGGCAGGGGTGATTTTGAGAGCACCGGTGCCGAAATCACGATCGACGTATTCGTCCATGATAATCTGCACGCTGCGGCCCACGCTGGGAACGATCACGCGACGGCCTTTGAGGGCTGCATAGCGAGGATCGGCAGGATGGACACAGACGGCAGTATCGCCCAAGATGGTCTCGGGACGAGTGGTGGCTACCACGATATAGGCACGACCCTGCTCGTCGAAAAGGATGCCGCTATTCTCTTCCACCTCGCGCTCTTCGGTGAGGGGGAGCATCTTGCCAGTGTGGCAGCTGGGTTCCAAGCCGCCATCTACAAAATAGCGGAGATAGAAAAGCTTGCCATGAGACTCTTTGTAGATTACCTCCTCATCGCTGACAGCGGTGAGAGCCTTGGGGTCCCAGTTGACCATGCGCACACCACGATAGATGAGGCCTTTGTCGTAGAGGTCGGTGAACACACGGATGACGCTCTCATAGCGGATATCGTCCATGGTGAAGGCGGTGCGGTCCCAATCGCAGGAAGCGCCAAGTTTGCGCAGCTGCTTGAGGATGATGCCGCCATGCTCCTCTTTCCACTCCCAAGCGTGCTTCATGAACTCATCGCGGGTGAGGTCGCGCTTGTCGATGCCGCGCTCTTTGAGCTGGTTGACTACCTTGGCTTCGGTGGCGATGGAAGCGTGGTCGGTGCCAGGCACCCAGCAAGCATTGAGGCCCAGCATACGGGCACGACGCACAAGTACATCCTGAATGGTGTTGTTGAGCATGTGGCCCATGTGCAGCACACCTGTCACATTAGGTGGGGGGATGACGATGGTGTAGGGCTTGCGGTGATCGGGTTCGGAATGAAAAAGTTTCTTCTCCAGCCAGAAAGAGTACCATTTCTCTTCCACTATGCTGGGATCGTATTTAGGAGCAATTGCCATTAGATGAATAATATGAAGTTAATAAATTTAGTTTGCAAAAAAATAAAATATAGTGGGCGGTAGGTCGAAGGGCTTGCGCCCACTATAACTATTCAATAAAAATGTATCAATGATATGCTACACTTCCCAAGTGTCGCCTGAGTTGAGGAGGTCGTCCACACACTTGTATTTGCAGCCGCCCATGGCCTCATCCATCTGGTCTTCATACAGCTCGGTGTAGGAAGGACGGTTGACATTGCGGATAACGCCCAATGCCACGGGGAGGTCGCCATGCATGCGAGCCAAGGTCATGTGGATACCGGTGTCCTCGGTGGTTTCGTCATGCACCATGATATCGTCGATGGTGACACCGTTTTCGCCAATGGTGACAGCCTCAAGGAAGCGGCCATTGAAACGAAGACCCTTGTCGCGATTCTTGCCGAAGATCATGGGTTTGCCATGTTCGAGCACGATGGTGCGGTCGTCGCGCACTTCGCGGGCAGAGAAAGAGGCATGTGTCTTGTCGTTAAATATCATGCAGTTTTGCAGCACTTCTACCACGCTGCAACCGTCGTGGCGGGCAGCACGTTCCATAATGTCGGTGGTGAGGGTGGGCACACTGTCCAAAGCGCGGGCAAAGAAAGTGCCCTGGGCACCCATTACCAACTCGCCGGGGTTGAAGGGGAAGTCGATAGTGCCGAAAGGAGAAGTCTTGGTGATTTGGCCAAACTTGGTGGTGGGGCTATACTGACCTTTGGTGAGTCCGTAGATTTCGTTGTTGAAGATGGTGATGTTGAAATCCTGGTTGCGACGGATGGCATGGATAAGGTGGTTGCCACCAATGGCCATGCTGTCGCCATCGCCCATGTTCACCCACACGCTGAGGGCAGGATTGGCCAGTTTCACACCAGTGGCTACGGCACATGCACGGCCGTGGATGCTGTGGAAACCATAGGAATCAACATAATAAGGGATACGTGAGGAGCATCCGATACCGGACACCATGCAGATGTTCTCTTTCTTATGGCCCACACGGGGAAACACATTCAAAAGGGATGAAAGGATGGCATGGTCGCCGCATCCGGGACACCATTTTACCATCTGGTCGCTGGCGAAGTCAGCCTTGGTATATTTTCTATCCGCTGTGGGAACAAAATGTCTCTTTGCCATGATATTATTCTCCTAATATTTTGGTGAAACAATCTTTTAACTCGCCGACCTCGAAAGGCAGACCCATGACTTTGTTGTATGCTTGCATGGGGCACTCGGGGAACTGGGTGCGGAGATAGCCAAGGAATTGTCCGTTGTTGAGCTCGCACACCACAATCTTCTTGTATTTGCGCAGAATGTCGCCCGTATTCTTGGGGAGGGGGCAGATGTAGTTGAAATGGGTGTAGGCCACCTTGGTACCTTCGTTGTTGAGTTCTTCAACGGCCATGGTGATGGCACCAGATGTGCCGCCCCAGCCCACCACAAGCAGGTCGGCATCGGGGTCGCCAGTCACCTCTTGGTTGGGAATATAGTTGGCCACGCGGTTGACTTTCTCTTGACGATTGAATGTCATGAGTGCGTGGTTCTCAGGATCGATACTCAGCGGACCGTCGGGAGATTTCTCCAATCCGCCCACGCGATGGCTCAAGCCCTCCATGCCGGGGAGTGCCCACTGGCGTGCAAAGGTCTCGGGGTCGCGACGATAGGGGCGATAGTCGGGGTCGTTGGGGGTGGCCAGTCGGGGGGTGATGCTGGGCAAGTCGGCCACCTTGGGAATGCGGAACAGCTGAGAGCCGTTGCCCAGATAGCCATCAGTCAGAAGGATGACGGGAGTCATGTGCTCCAATGCAATCTTGGCAGCATTGTAGGCCCAGTAGAAGCAGTTGGCACTGCTAGAAGCAGCCAATACCACCAGAGGAGCCTCGCCGTTGCGGCCATAGAGAGCTTGAACAAGGTCGGACTGCTCGGTCTTGGTGGGCAAACCGGTAGAGGGGCCACCACGCTGCACGTCAATCACCACCAAGGGCAACTCAGTCATCACAGCCAAACCCAAAGCCTCACTCTTGAGGGAGAGGCCAGGGCCAGAAGTGGAGGTGCAAGCCAACGCACCAGCATAGCTGGCACCAATGGCGGAACAAATACCGGCTATTTCGTCTTCGGCCTGGAACACACGAGCGCCCAAGCCTTTGTTCTTGGCCAGCTCCACCATGATGTCGGTGGCTGGGGTGATGGGATAGCTACCCAAGAAAAGGCGACGACCGCTACGCTCGGCAGCAGCCAAAAGGCCCCATGCGGTGGCCACATTGCCGGTGATATTGCGATAGCGACCTTTGGGCATGGTGGTGCACTTGGCCACATCTACAATCTTGGAATGAATCACTTCCAGTTTCTCGGCATACTCATAGCCCTCGGTGAGCACAGCTTTGTTGAGCATGATCACAGTGGGTTTCTTGGCAAACTTGCGCTCGATGTAGCGGAAGGTGAGGTCGAGGGTGTGGTTGGTCATGAAGAAGATGATACCCAGAGCAAACATATTGCGGCTCTTGTCGGAGGTCTTCTTATCGGCACCCTGCGACTGGCCGATGCGGAAAGTGAAAGAAGAGATGGGGGCTTTGATGATGGTGTATTCACGCTCCATCTCATCGGAGAAAGGATTCTCGGTGATGCCAGCCTTGGCCAAAGCCTCATCGGTGAATGTGTCGATATCCACTATCACTGTGGCACCTTTCTTGGCCCACTTCAAGTTGGACTTGAAGGAAGCAGGATTCATGGCCACCAGAATATCGCACTTGTCGCCTGAGCTGTAAATGCGGTTGCCCACATGAACTTGATAGCCCGAAACACCTGCAATGGTGTTATGCGGAGCGCGAATCTCAGGGGGATAATCGGGGAAAGTGGCAATATCATTGCCGGTAAGCGCAGAGGCATCGGAGAACAAAGTCCCCGACAACTGCATACCATCGCCAGAATCACCAGCGAATCGTATCACAAGGTCTTCCTTGCTTTGGATTTGATTGTCAGTCATTTCATTCTTTATTTTAGTACTTATCATTATGCATTTATTACTGCAAAGATACGATTTTTTTTTTAATAAATATATTTAATGCTGCTTGAGTGAATTTATTTGTAGTTGAGGCTGGAGGTTATATTCTTTCGACAATGAAGTGTACGTTTCCCCGCCCTTGGCCAGGGCGGGCTATACGTCTGCTCTAGCCCCCCCTAGAGGGTACCCCTTCTAAGGGGTACCCCGGGGGGAGGCATGACGTAGCCGGGCAGTCAGCCCGGCGGCGGGTGGTCGGCAGCCACCCGCGAACACGCTGAATACATTAGGTCGTTTTGGCCGAGATGAAAGGTCGTTTTGCACGAGACGAAAGGTCAACCCTCATCGAGAATCTGTTAGCCAAGAAAGCCATACCGCACTCTATAAGTTTTTGAATTCTTGTGACAAACAAACGTAGAAGCTTTCTTCCAAAGCGGTTCGGCAATTTAATGAGGGTTTGACAGCTTCGCTCCACCTTCGCCACACTTCCGCTCCAAGCTAGGAACAACCAAGGCAACACCACGGCACTACTCAGTCTTTTCTAACGGGCAGAACGGAACATAGGCAAGCATTATTACACAACAAAAACATACAAACGAAATCATGACATAAATACCATAAACAAGCAATTTAGATATAGACTACTAAAACGCTGATTACAAACAGAATTTTGAAGAAAATAAAAAGCAGTACTTTAAGCTTATTGTGACAGGCTATTACAAAACTTAGATGGCCACAATCATACTGCTTGAAATAATGGCTAAAACCGGTAAGCAGGGTACTAAAAAACATGATTAAATTGTGGCTTTAATTAATTATTAAAAATATTTTCTTATCTTTGCAAAACAAATTGTATCGACAATGAAAAATACTGCATCACTCGCACTAATGGTTTTGGCTTTACTTTTCAGCCAATTAGGATTTGCACAATCCTCATCTGCCAACGCTATCCGTATCACAAAGAATAGCAAATGTGATGTCCACACCCAAGTGGAACTTCAAAAAAATGTTCTTTCAAAATCGGCTTCTGAGGTAAGACTGATAGCAAAGGTAAATAAGCATTTCAATCCTGCTGATTTTGCATCCCGCCATATCGTAATGGGTGCCAAAGCTGGCAATATTGTCACGCTCAGAGTACCCATCCAAGAGCTTGCTTTCGTTCAGCAGAATAGCGGCATTGAGCAATACACCATCGCTCCCACCGTTCACGCCGAAGTGAACCACACCCGTTTCGACACCCGCACCGACAGCGTGCATGATGGCTTGGGCCTTCCCCAAGGCTATACTGGCAAGGATGTGATCATCGGCATCACCGACTGGGGCTTTGACTACAAGCACCCCAACTTCAACAACAATGGAGAATCCAACCGCCGACTCCTTCAGGCTTGGGACCAGTTCAAACTCAAAGGTCCTGCTCCCGAAGGATTTGACTACGGCACCGTCTATACCAATCGCTCGGAACTGCTCAAAGGGCAGTGCGACACTTCCAATATCTACAATTACGCCACCCACGGATCCCATGTGGCAGGCATCTGCGCAGGCCGCGGTGTGGAAGACAATTATCAAGGCCAAGCCCCCTTTGCCAATCTGCTTTTTGCCACCTTCCAGCTCAATGGTGCAGCATGGATGGATGCAGTGGAATGGATGAAAGGTGTGGCCAAGCAAGAGGGCAAACGCCTGGTGATCAACAACAGCTGGGGCATGTACACCCTAGGACCCATCGACGGCACATCCCTTGTGAGCCAAGCCATCAACAATTGGTCCGATAGCGGTATCGTGTTCGTTGTGAGCGCAGGCAACTGCGGCAACGACAACTTCCATATTGCCAAAACTTTCACCCCTGGCACACCCGACACGCTCCGTTCGCTGGCCAAATATTACAACCATAGTCAAGAAAATGGATTGAATATCCCCTTCTGGGGCGAACCCAACAAATCATTCAAGTTCAGCTTTGCTATGGTGCACGGCACCGACTCTGCTTGTTTCCGCTGGATTAGCACCGCCGACGGTGACAATTATATCGACAGTGCCCTTGTTTGCGGCAACGACACCCTCACATTCCGCATCACTATTGAAAACGCCAATATCTTCAACCAGCGCCCCCATGTGTTGCTCAATGTGGACAAGAACACCAAATACGAAGTGCATGTGGCAGCCACTGCCGACGAAGGCACCATGCATGGATGGAACCTCACCCGCCTCAACAACGAGGCTGGCAATATGGGTGGCGAATTCACCCAAGGTCGTTCGCTGCGCTATACCAAAGGCGATAACGCATATAGCATTGGCGAGCCCGCTTGCGCCGACAAGTGCATTGCTGTGGCAGCTCATGTGGCCGATGGCAATATCACGCTAGGCCAGCTAGCCAACTTTTCAAGCAAAGGTCCCATCATTGATGGTCGCAGAAAACCCGAAATTAGCGCTCCTGGCGTAAATGTGATATCTTCGCTCAGCAGCTACACCTCCGAGGTTTACACAACGGTTTATAATTTCGAATACGCCAACCGCACCTATCGTTGGGCTAGAATGTCGGGCACTTCCATGTCTTGCCCTGCCGTCACTGGCATCGTGGCTTTGATACTGGAGGCCAACCCTCAACTCTCCTCCCAGCATGTGAAAGACATCATCTGCCGCACCGCCCGCAACGATGAGAATACTGGCAACCTTATTGCCAACGACAGCATCAGCGACGCATGGGGATGGGGCAAAGTGGACGCACTGGCTGCCGTGAATGAAGCCTTGGCCCATGTGGATATCCAGCAAGCCGACGAACAGTGGTTTGCCAAATCGCTCCAACTCTACCCCAACCCTGCCACCGACCAAGTGACCGTGCTCACCGGACGCCACACCCCTGAAATGGTGACTATCTACAACATCAACGGAACCAAGGTGATGGAGTGCCAAGTGGTGATGCAGGCTACCATCAATATTGCCCAGCTCCCCCAAGGCGTGTATGTGGTGAAATGCGGAGCCCGCGCTGCTCGATTGGTTCACTAAATAATTGTTTACTACCCAAACTCTAAGCGATGCTCAAAATATTCCGCAAAGATATCATCGTCCAAGTCATCATCATCTTGGTCACTTCACTGGCCATGTGGTTTGGTGCATTCGCCCATCCAACCCCTGTGAGCATAGATGCTGGCGGACCTATCTTCACTTGGCTCACAAACTGGATGACTCCTATCGTGGCTGTCATCTTTGCTTATCTGCTGGTGATGATAGAAGGCTTCCTGTTCAATATGATGCTTTATCAGCACAAGATGATTCCTCAAGGAACGCTGCTACCCATGTTTTTCTATGTGTTGGCCATGAGTTTCAACGCCACCACCATCACCCCTTTTATCGTGGGATCGCTAATGCTTATCTTTGCTATCGGCGAACTAATGCTCACCAGCACGCTCCTATCCCTCACCATCGACAAGATTTTTGGTGCCACAGCCCTTGTGTCAATTGCCACGCTCATCTGCCCTCCTATGGTGGTGTTCTTCATTCCGCTGATGATCAACATGTTCACCTACAGCCTTTATGGTTGGCGCGACTGGACCATGTTCATCTTGGGCACTATGGCTCCCTACATCTTTGTTGAGACCATCTATTTCTGTGCCGACCAACTCTTCTATCGCAATTTCCTCCTTATCTACGACATCACCAACATCGGCATGGTTTTCGATGCCAGTCTGAGACAATGGATTTCCAGCGGTATCATCTTGCTGCTGATGCTGATTGGTTTGGCTTCCAGCATAGGCAACAGCCAAAACCGCGTGGTTAACTACAAGAAAAACAACACCGCCATTTTGGTGTTCCTCATCGGATGCATTGCTTTCTCGCTCTACGAATCCTTCGCTCCTATTGAACCCACACAGTATGCCATTCCCCTGGCTTATTGCACCACCAACATTTTCCTTGAGCCCCGCCGCAAGGAGGCTGTGCCCAATCTGTTCTTCATTGCCATCATTGTGACTGCCATCATCAATAATATTCTCTAACCCATGCTGCTCTCTCAATACACCCCCGACCTCATTGAATGTGGCTGCGACGAAGCTGGACGAGGCTGCTTGGCTGGTGCTGTGTTTGCTGCTGCGGTGATATTGCCCAAAGACTTCCACCATGAGCTGCTCAACGATTCCAAGCAACTAACCGAGCGGCAACGCTATGAGCTGCGAGAGATGATTTATCAGGAGAGCGTATGTTGGGCCGTGGCTTCAGTGGATGCTGCAGAGATTGACCAAACGAACATTTTGCGAGCTTCGATGCATGCAATGAACTTGGCTGTAGCCAAACTGACCACTGAGCCAGAACTGTTGCTCATCGATGGCAACAGATTCTACCCCGAAAACATCATCCCCTATCATACCATTGTCAAAGGCGACGGCAAATATATGTCCATAGCCGCTGCATCTATCTTGGCCAAAACTTGGCGTGACGATTATATGAAGCAGATGCACGAAACGTATCCTCAATATGGTTTCGACCGCCACAAAGGCTATCCTACTGCCGCCCACTATGCCGCCATCGAGGAATACGGGCCAACACCCATTCATCGCATGACGTTCAAACTATCCCGCAATGCCGACTCTCCCTTGTCAAAATCAAAAAAACGACAAAAGTGAATCCTGTAGATAAAATAAGAGAACAGCGCCGCAACACCCTGCTGCAAGGCTTAGCCGCAAGACCTCACCCCAAGAAGATCTTGCCCTTGGATGCCATTCGCAGCATCGGCATCATCGCCCATGGTCTCAACGACCAGGAGCAGATAGCCCTCAGCCAGTTCACGCACCACCTTACCGCCCGTGGCACCATGGTGCGCAAAATTGAACTGCCCTCCTATGCCGACGAACTGCTCGACAAATCAGGTCTGCCCAAATCCGACTTTACCCAGTTCTTCACTAGCTACCACTACGACCTGCTTATCAATGCCACCTCGCCCGAAGACCTCTTCGGTCTATACGTTACCCTCAACACAGAATCCAACATGCGTGTGATCTACCACGACACTTCCCTCCCACTCTCCCGCCTCAACGAGGACACCTATGACCTCATCATTCGCAGCAGCAACCCCTTCGACCTCACACGCTACCTCACCGAGCTGCTCAACCTTTTAGTCAATATTAGAAAACAATAAAAGTATCAATAATAATATGAAGAATCCTTTTAACGGTACCGGCGTTGCCCTGGTTACGCCATTCAGGAAACAAGAGACCATCGACTTCAGCAAGCTGGAAGCTATCATCAACAACATTATCAGCAATGGTGTTGACTATATTGTAGCTCTTGGCACCACCAGCGAGGCAGCCACCATGACCGAGACCGAGCGCCATGCGCTGCAAGATTTCATCATCGAGACTGTGGCTGGTCGCTGCCCTATCATGCTTGGCTTGGGTGGCAACAACACCCTGGCTGTGCGTGATGCCATTGCCAACACCAATTTCGACGGTGTGAGTGGCATTCTTTCTGTGGCCCCCTACTACAACAAGCCCAACCAGCGCGGCCTTGCCCAACATTTCAAGATGGTGGCCGAAGCGTCGCCTGTGCCTGTAGTGATTTATAATGTGCCTGGCCGCACAGGTGTCAACATCCAGGCCGAAACCACCTTGCAGCTTGCCAGCGAATGCCAAAACATCATTGGCATCAAGGAGGCTTCGGGCAATATCGCCCAAGTAATGCAAATTCTCCGCAACAAACCCGACAACTTTATGGTCATTTCGGGCGACGACGCCCTCACCTATCCCATGATGACCATGGGAGCTTCGGGTGTCATTTCTGTCATTGCCAACGCCCTGCCCAAGGAGATGTCCACTATGGTGCGCCTTGCCGGCAAAGGTGATGTCAAGAAATCCCTCCCCCTCCATTTCAAAATGCTGCCCTTGATGAATGCAATCTTTGACGAAGGCAACCCCACCGGCATCAAAGCCCTCATGGAAATTCAGGGCCAGCTCAACAATGTGCTGCGTATGCCGCTGGTCAAGGCTAGCAAAACGCTCTACAACAAGCTCACCTCACTCTATGACGAATTTAACGCATAAAGCGCAGGAGGTATTTGCTCAGGACCTCTATGCCACGCAGGCCACCGGCGTGGTTATCGAGTCGGTTGAACCCCGCCATGCCCGCTGCTCGCTCATGATTGAGCCCACCCATCGCAATGCCATGGGAGCCGTGATGGGCGGTGTTATGTTCACATTGGCCGATCTGGCTTTTGCCGCTGCCGCTAACGCCGAACTTATCATGGACAACGTGCAGATAGCCTACGTATCCCTCAGCAGCACCATACAATACCTTGCCCAACCCCGCGGACAGCAACTCTTGGCCAACGCCACATGCGTTCGCCAAGGTCGCTCCACATGCGTTTATCAAATACTTATCACCGACGAACTCGGCAATCAAGTGGCCCTCATCACCACCACTGGCATGAGAGCTAAATGACCGCCAAACACACTCCACAATGACGATAGAACAAATCAAACAACCCATACTAAAGGAATACCAACTCTTCTTGGAGGAATACCGCAAGTACACCAACAACGATGTGCCGCTCCTCTCCGAAGTGGTGGAATACCTCAGCCATTTCCCCGGCAAACAGCTGCGCCCCATCCTTGTGCTCCTTTCAGCACAGGCTTGCGGCGTGATGCACCCCCACCACACCCGACTTGCTGCCGCAGTGGAAATGCTCCACAACGCATCCCTTATGCACGACGACGTGGTGGATGAATCCGACTCACGTCGCAAACATGACTCTGTGCGCCATCGCTGGTCCAACCAGGTGGCTGTGCTTTGCGGAGACTATTTCCTCTCCGTGGTGATGACCCTCCTCAAGGACGTGAAAAACTACGATGCCTGGGAGTTGCTCAACAAAACTGTGCGCACCATGTGCAAAGGCGAGCTCATGCAGCTGGCCAGCATCAACTCTCAGATCAAAGAAAACTCTTATCTAGAAATCATTGGAGCTAAAACAGCCTCACTCATGGCCACTTGCTGCCAGTTGGGAGCCTGCACCTTCTCTGAGTCCGACCACGACTACAGCCAGCAGATGCGCGATTTTGGCTATCACTACGGTCTCGTGTTCCAAATTCGCGACGACATGGGCGACTTCAATGCCTCTCACGATGTGGCACTGCCCATTTCCACCGACCCGCTACAGCTTATCGACCAGCATGTGGCATTGGCGCAAGAAGCAATCCGCCCCCTACCCGACAGTCCTGCCAAACAAGTGCTCCTGGCCATGCTCCAGCCCTCGGCACCCCAGCCCGAGTAGGCCAAATATTATAAGACATTACAATAAATATAAAGAAAGAAATACATAATAATAAACATTAACAACTAACAACTATGAAAAAATTCATTCTTTCACTGGTTTGTTTAACCATGGCCGGCATCGCACTGGCTCAGAATGCAACCCTCCCACAGAACATCACCATCAAGGCCCTTGACGGTTCATCCGTGCAGACCTCTGCCCTCCAAAACGATGGCAAGCCCATGATCATCTCTTTCTGGGCCACTTGGTGCAAACCCTGCAACCGCGAACTCAACACCATCAAGGAAGTGTATGAGGAATGGCAGGAAGAGACTGGCGTAAAACTCATCGCCATCTCCATCGACGATGCTCGTTCCGCCACCCGTGTAAAACCTCACGTAAACGGAAACGGATGGGAGTATGAGGTTTACATCGACCAGAACCAAGACTTCAAACGTGCCATGAATGTAGTCAACGTTCCCCACACCTTCGTCGTTAATGGCAAGGGCGAGATCGTTTGGCAGCACACCTCCTTCGTTGAAGGCAGCGAAGAAGAACTTCTTGAGATTGTCAAGAAAGCTGCAGCTGAATCTGCTGAATAACAATCTAATTTCATTCTTCGCATGATAGGTCTTTCCTTCCTCGGCAAGCCCTATCATGCGTTGATTGATTTTTCCAATTCACCTAATTATCGACTATGAAAATAAATTATAAACATTACACACTTCTCGCGCTGATGGCGTGTGCAGGACTTGGAGCCAACGCCCAGGGCATTATGGGTGGCCATGTCACTGGCAACATCCAGCTCGACGGTCAAATCTCCAGCGCCGACAGCATCATCGGAGCCCAAGACGTGCCTGAGAAACTCCTCATGAATGCCCGTGCCGACATTCTATACACCAATGGCGACTTCAGCGCAGGTATGCGTTTCGAGGCCTACCAAAACCCCATCCTCGGTTTCAACGCCAAGTACAAAGGTCAAGGCATTGCCAACTATTTTGCCAGCTACAACGGAGAGCGTCTCAGCGTCACCGTGGGTAACTTCTACGACCAGTTTGGCTCCGGCATGATTCTCCGTGCCTACGAAGACCGCTACCTCGGCCTCGACAACTCTCTCCTCGGTATCGATGTGGTTATGCGACCCTTCGATGGTGTCACCATCAAGGCCCTCGCAGGCAAACAGCGCTACTATTGGGAGTATGGTGCAGGCCTCGTCAGAGGTATTGATGGTGAAGTCAACTTCAATTCCATCATCAAATCTATGGCTGATAGTAAGTTCCGTTTTACTATGGGTGCTGGTTTCGTCAGCAAATACGAGGACGACCAAACCATCCCCTATCCCGAGAATCCCTCTTTCAAACTCAATCTCCCCCTCAACGTTGGTGCCACAGCCATCCGTGCTGACCTGAGCTATGGCAACTGGGGTCTCCAGTGTGAGTCAGCCTTCAAAGGACAAGATCCTAGCATCATGAACGACTACATCTACCGCAAGGGACAGGCACAGATGATCAACCTCACCTATTCTCAGAAAGGTCTCAGCGCCAACATCCAGGCCAAATACGTTGATAACATGAGCTTCAAATCAGTGCGTAGCGAAAGTGGCGAGATGCTCTATATCAACTACATTCCTTCCATCACCAAGCAACACACCTACGCTTTCCTCAGCATGTATCCTTATGCCACCCAGACCACTGGCGAGATGGGGCTGCAGGCTGACCTCATGTATAAGTTCAAGAAAGAAACCCTCCTCGGCGGCAAATACGGCACCGACATCCACCTCAACGGTTCTGTCATCACCGGCCTCGATACCAGCCGTATCGGTGGTGCTGGCACCTACGGCTACACTACCGCAGGTTTTACTCCCGGCGAACTTTACTATGCCGATGCATCACTTGAAGTGGCAAAAAAGCTCAACTCAAAACTCAAACTCACCTGCACCTACGGCTACCAAATTTTCAACCCCATTGTTGAAGGTCATCACGGCGACCTCCACCACAACCACGTTGTTGTGGGCGACCTCACTTGGAAACTCAACAAAAAGAACGTCCTCCGCTTCGAAGCCGAATGGATGGGCAGCGACAGCAAGTACGATTCCAACGTTGATGACAAACGCTGCGGCGACTGGATCATGGGCTTGGTTGAATACAACTTCACCAGTGCCTGGTTCGTATCCCTTTCCGATCAGTATGCTTATAACGATGGTGTGGGCAACTACTACAACCTCAGCGTAGGCTACACCCATGGTGCTACCCGCCTCCAGCTCGGCTATGGCAAACAGCGCGAAGGCCTCCTTTGCATCGGTGGTGTCTGCCGCCAAGTGCCTGCCTCCAACGGCCTCACCTTCAGCCTCACCACTTCATTTTAATCACAAGCTAGTTTAATATCCACTTGCAATGAAAAAAATTAAAATACTTTCAATCCTCGCTGCGCTGGCACTCTCATTTGCCGCATGCGACAAGATTGATTCCGACCAATATGTAGTATTCTCTGGCGCCTATGGCACATGGGAAAATAGCGAAGCCACCATTCCTGCCATCCAGCGTGCTTTTGTTGAGAAATACACTGGTGTGCGCTGTGTCAACTGCCCCAAGGCCGACGAGGTGCTCCATGCTTCTGCCGAGAAATATGGCGAGTCATTGGTGATTGCCGCCGTGCATGCCCCCAACAACTTTGGCAAACCTCTCCACAAGGATCCCGACCTCCGCATCGAAAAAGGTGGCGTATGGTTCAACGAGTTCTTTAGCGTTTCCCAGGGTCTCCCCTGCGCCTTGCTCAACCGCGCCAATGGTTCTGGCAACCTTGATATCATCCAGCCTACTGCCAGCTTCGACGAGAAGATTGACGCAGTCCTGGGTCAAACTCCCCAAGTCTCTCTCATCTGCAAATCCAGCTGCGTGAAAGACCTCAACTACAATGCCGAAGTGCACCTCCAGTTCAACCAATCCGTGTCCGACCAGCTCACCCTCACCCTCTTCGTCATCGAGGATAAGATCTACACCTGGCAAGACAAGAATGGCGAAGGCGAGGTAGAGAACTATGAGCAGAACCATGTGCTCCGCCAAGTCATCACCGATGCTTGGGGCGTAGATGTCGAAGCTGATGGCAACCAAGGCACCAAACGCAAAGTAGCCCTTAGCTATGAGCTCCGTTCCGATTGCAACGCCGAGAACTGCCACCTCATAGCCATCGTGTCTAACAAAGCCAACAAGCAGATCCTCAACGCTGCCGAATGCAAACTTTAATCAACTGATATAAGGGGTGCAGAGTTCTGAGGGGCTGAAAAACAGCTTGCTCATTATTTAGTCCGATTGATTCAATCAGACACCCTTTCCTCCCTCAGACTCTCACCCTTTTTTCTATTAATTATGGATTTAAAAGCCGTAAATTTGAGCAATCAGTAATAATAATTCATCGTATTTGCACCCCCTATCTCCCAGAACTCCCTACAATTTACAATCAAAACAATGAACAAACGCATCCTGGGTCTCGCACTCCCCAACATTATCACCAACATCACCGTCCCTCTGTTGGGCATGGTGGACATGGCCATTGTTGGCCATCTCAGCGCAGCCCATATCGGTGCCATAGCCATCGGTACGCAAATATTCAATCTCATCTATTGGAATTTTGGATTCCTCCGCATGGGCACTAGCGGATTCACCGCCCAAGCCTTTGGCGCAAAAGACCTACAAGAGTCGCTCCGCATCTTCACTCGCGCCATCACCATCGCTTTGGCCGTGGCTCTTCTTCTCATCATCCTCCAGTGGCCCATAAGCCAAGTCTCTGCCCTCATCTTCCGCACCGACAATAGCCCCGAGATTCTCCGTCTCGCCTTAACATATTTCTTCGTTCGCATCTGGGCGGCACCTGCCACCCTCGGCCTCTATGCCGTCAAAGGATGGTTCATCGGCATGCAAAATTCCCGACTTCCCATGTGGATAGCCATCTTCCTCAACATTGTCAACATCGTATGCAGCCTCATCTTCGTCCTCGGCCTCCATTGGGGTATCGGCGGCGTAGCATTAGGCACAGTCATCGCTCAATATAGTGGTCTCGCCGTTGGACTCTTCTTCCTCCGCCGGCGCTATGGCCAACTCTTCCGCACCTATTATCCCCATTTCGCCCAGTCAGTCTTTGCCGGTCTGCGCCAACTCTTTGCCGAGTCGCTACACTGGCAAGCCATGAAAGGCTTCTTCCGTGTCAACGGCGACATTTTCCTCCGTACTGTCTGCCTCTCGGCCGTATTCACTTTCGTCACCGCCGCCAGCTCCCGCATCAGCCCCCAGGTGCTAGCCATCGACGCCCTCCTACTCCAATTCTGCACCCTCTTCAGCTACATCATGGACGGCTTTGCCTATGCAGCCGAATCCCTCGTGGGCCGTTATATTGGTGCCCGCGACTCCCACTCCCTCCGCCTCTCGGTGCGACTGCTTCTGGTGTGGGGCGTGGCACTCACCGCCATATTCACTCTCCTTTATGCCCTGTGGGGAGATCAGTTCCTCATGCTTTTCAGCAACGATGCTTCTATCATCCAGGAATCACACCAATATATGTTCTGGACCCTCCTCATCCCCGTCTGCGGTTTCTCAGCCTTCCTCTTCGACGGCATATTTATCGGAGCCACTGCTTCACGCACTATGCGCAATTGCATGTTCGTAGCCTCGGCTCTTTTCTTCATTATTTATTTTGCAGGCAAATCCATATTCATGCCTGCCGGTACCCTTGTCAACCACTTTGTGTGGAATAACATCCTTTGGACCGCCTTCCTGGTTTATCTTTCCATGCGCGGCATCCTACAGGCCCTCTGTTTGAAAAAATCAGTTTACAATCAAATATCTTAATTTAGTTACACTAGATGAAACACCTTTTCAACAAAATCTTTTTGGCACTCGCCATGCTCTGCTCCTTCCAGGCTCAGGCTGTCTTTGTCAAAAACATGCCCACCAACCAGATTCAACCCAATGGAGACACCATCCATATCTTTGTCACCGGTGATGAATTCTACCATCGCTACCACGACGCCAACAACTACACCATCGTGCAGAACAAAGCTGGCTATTGGGTATATGCCCAGGCTGACAAAGCTGGCAGCATCGTTCCCACCCAATACGTTGTCAATGTCGTCTCACCTGAACAAGTGGGACTTACTCCCGGCGTAGCCATCTCCAATCAAGAATACCAGCGCCGCCGCCATGAGTGGGACATACCCGAGCAATACAAGTCCAATGTTCCTAAGGACTCCGAACGCAATCACGGCGACTTCTGCAACCTAGTCATCTTCATCCGCTTTGCCGACGATACTAACTACACGCGTTCTTTCGCCTCCGTCGATCAGATGTTCTCCGACTCAACTCGCAGCACCTCCACTTCGGTCTATAACTATTTCAAGCACGCTTCCTACAACCAACTCTTCGTGCGCACCGTCTATGCCCCCACACCTGCTGGCAACCGCATCCTCTCCTATCAGTCGCCCCATCCTCGCGCATATTACATGCCCTATTCCGAGGCCAACCCCATCGGCTACACTCCCGCCGACCGAACCCAGCGCGAGTTCGACCTCTATGTGGGATGCATCGATTGGATCAACGACTCCTGCCCTGTACCCTCCAGTTATAATCTTGACTACAACAACGATGGATACATCGACAACGTTAACTTCGTTGTCACCGGCTCCTATACCGGCTGGAACGATCTCCTATGGCCTCACAAGTGGAATCTCTACACCACCGAGAAATTCATCAACAACAAAAAAGTGAGTACCTTCAACCTCGCACTCGAAGGCTCCGGCAACGAGTATTTCGGTCCCAGCACCTTTAGTCACGAGATGTTCCATTCCCTCGGAGCCCCCGACCTCTATCGCTATTATACTGGCACCGATGTCTCCCCCGTGGGCACCTGGGACCTCATGGCCACCAACGCCTCTCCCCAGCAACACTCCACCGCCTATGTCAAGCAAAAGTATGGCAACTGGATCGACACTATTCCCCTCATCACCGAGCCTGGCATCTACACCCTCTCTTCCGTAGGCGACTCTGTCCCCGGCCGTATGGCACTCCGTTTCCCCAGCGCCGACCCCGACCAATTCTATGTGGTTGAATATCGTGACAACACAGAAACCTTCGAGACCAAGCTCCCCGGAAAAGGACTCATCATCTATCGTGTTGACACCCGCTTCGAAGGCAATGCCGGATGGGATGGTGCAGGCAACTACGACGAGATCTGGATCTTCCGTCCCAACAGCACCGACAGCTACGAATCTGGCAGCCTCCCCGAGGCCTACTTCACCCCCGCCCGCAACCGCACCGAGTTCTCCCCCTCCACCAATCCCTATCCCCACCTCTCCGACGGCACCCGTGACCTCGGTTTCGCCATCACTAACATCTCCACCCCCGGCAACACCTGCACCTTCCGCTATTCCACCCGTCCCATACCTTCCTCACTTGCCAATCAGCGCATCACCACTTCCACCGCCAACATCTCTTGGCAGGGCAACGGAGACGCCTATAGCATAGCATACCGCTTGGCCGGCACCAACGACCCATACACCTTTGTACGCACCCCCTACACCAACGCCACCCTCACAGGCCTCGAACCCAACCAACGTTATGAGTGGACCGTCCGCGCACTCTACGACCTCACCCCTGACTTCCAGTATGCCGACAGCACCAAGCAAGCCAAAGCCCTCACCTTCCACACCGAGCTCTGCTACAACGCCACTATTGACACCGTGGGTTGGTACACCATCGAGGAGCGCACCGGCGTCCCATTCGTTTCAAATGCCAACTACAACTACTCCCAGCAGCTCTACCTAGCCTCCGAACTAGGCGAAGCAAAAAACATTAGCACCATCTCACTCCACTACGCTCACACCACCAACCTTGAAAAGTCCAACTGCACCATCTATCTGGCCAACACCTCCCTTGCCAACTTCAACGAGTCCACTCCTCCCGTCCCATTCAGCCAGCTCACCCCTGTCTTTGCTGGCGACCTCGTCTTCACCCAAGGCTGGAATGAAATCATCCTTCAAACTCCTTTTGAATACAACGGCACCGACAACCTCCTGGTGGCCATCGACGACAACTCTGGCACTCCCAGCCGCGCCGGCCATAGATTCTATGTCCACAACACCAACGACCGAAATGCCATCATCTATTCCAGTGAAAATCAAAATCCCAACCCCGCCGATGACGACACTATCAGAGGATCAGTCAACCGCACTACCCAACGCTGCAACATCAAATTCACCGGCTGCCCTATCAACCCCAGCAAGGCCTATGCTTGCATCATCTCCGACAACCCCCACCACGGCTTAGTGAGCGGCGAAGGGCTCTATGAGCTCAACCAAGAAATCACTGTTCAGGCATTCCCCACCCACGGCTATGTCTTCACCTCCTGGAGCGACTCCGTCACCCTCAATCCCCGTCAAATCACTCTCACTTCCGACACACTTCTCATCGCCTACTTCGGGCGCAATGCTGCCATCACCCCCGCCACCAATGAGGCTGGCTTCGTGGTCATCTCACGCCAGCTGACCGTCACCGTTGATGGTGCCTTGCAGCAACCCATTGCCCTCTTCGACATCATGGGACGCCCCATCGCCACCACTCCTCGCCAACATACAAACCCTGTCACCTTCCAAGTACCCCACAGTGGCATCTACCTCCTCAAAGTAGGCTCCCAACCTCCAACAAAGATTTATGTAAGATAACAATAAAAGGGGAATCCGATGGATTCCCCTTTTTATTTTTAAGGTGGTTCTATAAATTCATTTCTTGCGATTTTGACTAGATTGTCAAGCAGATTGATGTGCGAAGTGAGGGTGCATAGAAGACTATGCAACGTTGCGCAAAGTGAGAGAAATGACTGCTAGCAGGTTTTCCGAACCTAATCAACGTCTTGTGTCAACAAAACCGAGTGACAACCTTTCGAAATCGGTGAATTTGTAGAACCCACTTCAAATACATCTTGTGCAGTTACACTTCCGCAATTAAGAATGATGAGTTTTGTATTGCCTACGGCTCTCGATTTAAATACATAAACCCAAAGCTACTTCCTTCCTATCACCTTCTTGTCAAATGCGGCTAGCAAGCCAGGGAGCACCAGCAAGATGATGAGTACTGCGGCTAGGGCACCAATGGAAATATTCAGGCAGATGGCTGCCACATCGGGCTGAGGCATCGCCACACTCAACATACCTGGCACCAGTATCAGTATCAACCCCGATGTCATAATCGTGTGTATCGCGCCTCGGTAAGCATGGCGCAGCGCCTCCCCTATCTCCATCGTGGCACGCCATTCGCGGTAGTAATTTGTAAATAAAATGCCGTAATCAATCGTGGCACCTATCAGCACACTCTGCACTATCAAAAAAGCCATATACATCAAGCTGTTTCCGCCCATGCCACTCACCGTCACATTGATATACACAGCCGACAGCACCGACACAATCAAAAACAGCGGAATCAGCAGCGAGCGGAACGCCAGCGCCACAATCAAGAAGATGCTCACCACTGTCAGTATCGTCACCAGCCGCATCTCCTCGCCAAATCCCTGCTTCATCTCATTATACATCACCGACTCACCCAGCGCATAACTCTCGTGCTGCAGCATCTTGCCTCTCAGACGATGCAGCCGCTCCACAAAAGCGTGCGTTTGATCCGACTCGGCCGGATAATTGCTTATCGCCACCAGCAGCGAGTGGTCCTTGCCACGCAGCTGTCCCAACCCTGCCTGCATCACATCCTTCATTTGGCCAAAACTGTTGCGCGCACCTTCGTCCACAAGACCGTCAAAGCGGCTGTCGTGGAAAATGAGTTCATCTACCGTGTTCACCACCTGCTCTAAAGACATCGTCCACGCGGCATCATACCGCTTCCAGCTGCCGTAATACAGATATAGCAAATCTACCAGTGCTGGATCCACCATGTCGCTCAACGGAGCTAGCGCGTGAGCCATCTGTGCCGCCGTATATCGCTTGCCCGAGGTCATCATCTCCTCCAGCATTGCCAAAGGGTCATCCTCGTCATCCATCAGTGCCTCCTCTACAGCCGTGTCGGCCACCATTGCATCAGCCAGCAGCTCTCCTGCCTCGGCCTCCTGCATGGCCAAAGCAAGCTCACACTCCGTCTGCTCCGCCGCTTCGGTTGCAGCCTCCACGGCTTCGACCACCACAGTCTGCTGCACCATGGCAGCATCCATCACCTCCTTCAACTCATACAGCTGCTTGCGTTGCTGCTGCGATATGGCATTGGCAAACATCTTGCGTTTCAAAATATCGTCGGTCAAAAAATGCACAAACTGCCTCGGTGTCATTCCCTCCTTGCTCTTCTTTGCCAAGCGGTAAACCATCTGCGACTGATCCTTGTCCATGCCCAAATAGGCCGCCATCTCCGCCGCCGTCATCTTACGGTTCAGCATCGTCGTGTCGGCATAGGGCATCTGACTCCGTTCCGCTAGCATCCGTTCTTCCTTGTGGGCGGGTGCGTTGGGCACTAGCGGGTTGTGCACTTGCAATTCGGCTTGGACCGGCTCAGCCATGCTAAATTCCTCGGTAGTGGCGGTGTCCACCGGAGCAACATCGACTGGCATGGGAGTATCTTCCATCAGGGCGGGTAAACCAATCTGTCCCATTTGAGCTAGCATGGCGGGGTCCATCTGCTGCCCAATCAGCGACGAAGGGTCACCAGCATGTTGCTTCACAAAATCCATCACATCCCCCAGTCTCAGCGCTAGCGGGGCGCTGCCCGCATGGTGGGCATAGAAAATCAAGCGCAACATTTCCTCGGTCAGCATCGTCTGCAGGCCATCAGCCTCAGCAGGCTCGGCGTTGTCCATCATGCTGCTCAGTCCTTTGATGGCGACAAACATCTGCGGAGCAGTATATTCACGCAGCAGCAGCGAGGGGTACGAGAGTACCATCTCCACATTCGGATCCTCCGCTATACTATCGGCCAAGGCAATCACCTCCGCCTGGTCGCGATTGTCATACAACACCACCATAGCATTCTTCTGCGGAAACACCTCCGACACCTGCGTGCTGTTGTCCAGTGAAAAAGAGATGGGAGTGCGGTAATGCAGCCAATAAGCACCCACAAACAGCAACACAAAAAGCACCGCTAGCGGTATCCTATATCGCCAGCTGAAACGCGCCAGCCCATCGGTGGGCAGCGGCAGTGTTCGTTTTTTGGTAGATTCTATCGCGCGGTCAAACCACAAAATCAAGCATGGCAGCAGAGTGAAGTTGCACAGCAAGCTGCACATCACACCCTTCGACAACACAACCCCTAGGTCCATTCCTATCTTCATCTTCATAAACACCAGCATCAGCAGCCCCACCACCGTGGTCAGTCCACTGCTCAGAATCGAAGGTCCGGCATGCTTCACCGCACCCAGCATAGACTCTGCGTTCAGTCGTTTGGTGTCAGACTCATCGGCGCAGGAATAATCCATGGCGCGCTTTTCCTGGCGGTAGCGGTTCAACAGAATGA
Source organism: Bacteroidales bacterium (assembly GCA_024400505.1). Taxonomy (GTDB): domain Bacteria; phylum Bacteroidota; class Bacteroidia; order Bacteroidales; family P3; genus Colimorpha. Next base: position 25,995 of record JAKSMP010000021.1, read on the forward strand.
TACTGTAGTCCATCGACAGCACTAGCTGCAGAATAGCCACAATCGAGTTGGTGGTGGCACTCACACTGGGCAGCAAGGCATTAGATCCCATGTTCACCACCACTGCCACCCCGGTAGAGGCCATAAACAGCAGCGGCTCCACCCACGACTGGCACATCGCCACCAGTATTGCCATCAGTGCCACACAAGCCAATATCAAATACCATGCTTCAGCCGTGTTGCCATCTTGGACCGTCTCGGCGGCCACCACATGGTCGTATCTTTCCCTTGCTTCGGCAGCCAACCCCTTCATGTCGGCGTTGCCAGCCATCGTCAGTTCAATTAAGCTGTATTCATCCTTGTGGGTGATTTTCACCTTTTTCACCTCCTCGCACCCCTGCAGCCATTGTGCCAAGTCGGCCTCCTCGGCATTGCTCATATCCTCGCCCAACAGCCTTATGTCGGCGCCGCCCATGCTTGCCGCATTGCCAAACTCGCGCTGCATCACCTCCAGTCCGGCCCTCATGGCTGACGCATCGGGCAGATACTTTGTCATGTCCGTGTTCACATTCACCCTCGTCATCAAGGCTGCGCACACCAAAGCAGCCACCATAGTCAGCCCGAAAAACCAATATCTATATTTTACAATCAATTTGTTCATATGTAAAAAGGCCATAAAAAATATAATAACGCAGAATTCTCCGATTTATGATTTATGAATTATGATTTCTTAGGCCTTAGATTCAATATCGAAGTGCAACACCGTTGTGCAAAGATATAGGATTTAGGAGGGTCTATAAATTCATTTTTTGACCTAAAGGTTGCATAGAACCCTTTGTTCCACCTTTTGTTAGTTTTTTTATTCCTTAATTACAGCCCCACTATTCGGATAGGTTTCGAGGACTGATTCGGTTACAAAATTACACTTTTTCTTTATTAACGACAAAAAGTCGAACTAAAATTTAAACAATTTCCGATGGGGCGACTACCATTTAGCTAACAGTAATCCAATCCTTATGTGATCTTACTATTTGGCTTAATCTACACATGTTATAAACTAGGTCGGTCATGGCAATATTGGCTTTTGCCATTACAATCCCCACCCCTCGAAAGGTCAGCCTATGCATTGTTTGCTCCATAAATCCGAACAATTTTCAACACGGCTTCTCGTGAATGATTCCCTTCTGCTTTTCTGTTAAAGAATGTCCATAGTAACCTTTTTCGCACACGATAGGCACTATCCCAATTGCCCTAAGTTCATCCTCGGTACCCATATATCCAGCATCCACAACTAGCCTCTCTTTCCTTTCTTTATTTGATTGTTTTCGTCTCTACTATTCCGCTGCCTTGGGCAAGCACGAAACTCGCATTAATTATCTTTCCTTCCTTGACTATTAGTCCAAAGGTATCCAAGTGCTCGTTGAATTGGGTAAATAACTTGTCCCAGGTATCTGCTTCTGCCAAAGATATTCTTGTACTTCCACACAGTCTTCTCATCTAGAATGTCGTACACGCTCTTGATGTCAAGAAATCCCCTAAAACGCATTCGATCCGTTATCTAATACTCAATTTGCTTGTCGCTAATCCCATACAGTCTTTGGAGGAACACCACTCTCATCATGAATACAAGGTCCATTCCACGTCAGCCAGCATTACTCATGCGAACTTCTTTTGCGAATACCGGATCAAGAATCGGATGGAATTGCTCAAAACCCAATACATCTTTGAGCTTTAGCAAGGGATTCCCCATTGCAGAGAGTGCTTCAATCGTGAATTCTTAGTCGAAAAGCCCTTATTCTGATGTATTTTTGTATGCTATGTCGAAATCTTATAATTATCGTGTATGGTAGCAACGAAAACCAACATATTTATTTTATAATCAAAATATTAATTCATATAGCTCATCTCAATTCAACAAATCAACTATTCAACTATTCAACAAATCAACTATAAAATCTACAATCCAAAAAAAAATCGTATCTTTGCATATTAAATAATATATAATATTAATGGGAAGAATTCTTGCAATTGACTATGGCTTAAAGCGTACGGGCATTGCCGTGACGGACACCAATCGTATCATTGCCACGGGGCTCACCACCGTCAACACCCCTACCCTGCTCAAATTCTTGCACGACTACTGCGCCACCGAGCCAGTGGATATATTTTTGGTGGGCGAAGCCAAGCACATGGACAACACCCCCTCGGAATCGATGCGATATATAGAGCCTTTTGTGCAGAAGCTGGCACAGGAATTCCCCGACAAGGAGATTGCCCGCATCGACGAGAGGTTCACCTCTAAGCTGGCTTTCCAAGCCATGATTGACGGCGGACTGAAGAAGAAGCAACGCCAGGACAAGGGCATGATTGACCAGGTGAGCGCCACCATCATGCTGCAGGACTATCTTCAGTCGCTTGCCTACCAGATGAAAAAATAAACCAGAAAAATAATAGATTCACAATATGATTTACCCAATTATTGGCCTCGGCCATCCCACGCTGCGCAAAGTGGCACAGCCCATTGACAAAGACTATCCCGAACTTGACAAACTGATTGCCGACATGTATGAGACCATGTATGGCGCTGACGGCGTAGGCCTGGCCGCACCGCAGATTGACCTCTCCATCCGGCTGGTGGTGATTGGTTTCCGCCCCTATGACGAGAAGACCGACTCCTACGGCCCCGAAGCCGAAGAACACACCCTGATCAACCCCGAGATACTGGAATATATCGGCGAAAAGGAATATTTCAACGAAGGCTGCCTCAGCGTGCCCGACATCCACGAGGATGTGCTCCGCACCGAAGGTGTGCGCGTGCGCTGGTACGACGAGAAATGGGAGCTGCACGAAGAGGAGCTGCACGGCATGTTTGCCCGCGTGGCACAGCACGAGATTGACCACCTGGAAGGCAAGGTGTTCACCGACCACCTGAGCCCCCTGCGCCGCACGATGCTAAAACGCAAGATGAACGACGTGATGAACAACCGCGTGCGCACCTACTATCGCATGAAACCCAACAAAACCAAAAGGTAACTTAGAGGAAATCAACATTTGAGAATATCGATTCTAAACCAACACTCGAAAGCTACCCACACCAAATAAAAACAAGCTAATATAGAACATGAAAAAGATTCTCTTTATCCTTTTGGCCGCTACAGCATTGGTGGCTTGCGGACCCAACCGACAAGAACTGGTTGAACAGATTCAGGACTTTGAAGACTCGCTGTTTGAAAACCCCGTGGATTGCGCCGACCCCGACGTGGCCGACAACTTGACCAAGCTGTATGTGACCTTTGCCGACAAGTATGCCACCGACTCGCTGACTCCCGCCTATCTGATGAAAGCCGCCGAGGTGCAGGCCAATGTGCTGCACACCGAGCGCGCCATCGAGCTGCTGGACCGCATCATCGGCAACTATCCCGATTTTGACGACATACCTATGTGCCATTTCTTGAAGGGCAACGCCTATGAGCTGAACAGCGAATATGAGAAATCGAAAGCTGCCTATCAGGAGTTTGTGGACAAATACCCCAACCATTTTATGGCCGAGCAGGTGCGCATGATGATCCCCCATATCGGCATGAGCCCCGAAGAAATGCTGGCCGAGATACTGGCCAACGCCTCTGATTCCATCATCGCTCAATAATCCAATCACACCCACGCATGGACATCATCAACATCCTGCCCGACAGTGTGGCCAACCAGATAGCAGCAGGCGAAGTGGTGGACCGCCCCGCCTCGGCTGTCAAAGAGCTGCTTGAGAACGCCCTGGATGCTGGTGCCTCGAAGATTCAGCTGATTGTGAAGGATGCGGGGCGCACCCTCATACAGGTGATTGACAACGGCTGCGGCATGAGCGACAGCGACGCGCGCCTGTGTTTTGAGCGTCACGCCACTTCCAAGATACACAAGGCCGACGACCTCTTTGCCATCCACACCATGGGATTCCGCGGCGAGGCACTCGCCTCCATTGCCGCCATCGCCCAGGTGGAGCTCAAGACCAAGATGCACGAAAACGAGCTGGGCACGCAGGTAATCATCGAAGGATGCGATATCAAGGAGCAGAACTCGTGCTACTGCCCCAACGGTACTTCGTTGGCGGTGAAAAACCTCTTTTTCAATGTGCCCGCCCGCCGCAATTTCTTGAAGAAAGACAGCGTGGAACTGAGCCATATAGAGGAGATTTTCAAGCGTGTGGCGCTGATCAACTACGGCACCGAATACTCGTTCCACTCCAATGGCAAGATGCTCTACGACCTGCATGCAGGCAACCTGATGGAGCGGATATGCCAGATGTTTGGCCAGAACTACCGCGAGAAGCTTTTCCCGGTGGAGGAGCACACCGACATTGTTTCGATACAAGGATATGTGTCGAAACCGGAGTATGCCCGCAAGACGCGTGGCGAGCAATATCTGTTTGTCAACCACCGTTTCATCAAGCATCCGGCTCTGAGCGCGGCCATTGAGAAAGCCTACGCCGATGTGATACCCGACCGATATTACCCCTCTTACTTCCTGCATCTGAAGGTGGATCCGTCAAGGATTGACATCAACATACACCCCACCAAAACGGAGGTGAAGTTTATTGACGAGCACGCCTTATTTGCCATACTGAGGGCTGCCACCAAGCGAGCCCTGGGGCAATTCAGCCTGGGCACAGAGTTGGATTTCAACCCGGTGGAGGAGGTGAACTTTGCCCCTGCACCCAAGGACTATGTGCCCACGCAGCCCATGGTGAACTACACCCCAAACTACAACCCCTTCAACTCCACATCGCCCGCAAATGCTGCACCCCGCACCTCATTGCCAGGGGCAGCGGGGCGACCCAAATCCGAAAAGTGGACTTCGTTCTTTGAGTTGGAGAAGACCACCCCTGCCGAGCATCAAGCGCAGTCGCACATAGTGTTTGACTCAGCCTCTGGCGAAGCCGCCCCCGCACAGGAGGATCTACGCCAGCCCGCGAGCGACTCGCCCTGTATGCAGATTCAATGCCGATACATTGCCAGCACGCTGCCTTCGGGATTGCTGCTAATCGACCAGCAGGCTGCATCGGAGCGGGTGTTCTATGAGCGACTTTCCGGCAGAAAGCAGGCTTTCCACGCCCAGCAGCTGCTGTTTCCAATCAACTGCCAATTCTCGCCAGCCGATGCCGACATGTTCAAGGAGCTGCTGCCCGACCTGCTGACGCACGGATTTGAGATAGGCGAGCTGGGGCAGACCACGTTTGTGGTGACAGCCACTCCGCCCGATGTGAAAGACGGCGAGTTGCAGCAGATTTTCGACCAAATGATAGTGGAATACAAAGGGGCTATGTTGCAGAAGTTTAGCAATCTCGACCAATGCCTCTGCCGCACCCTTGCCCACCAGATGTCGCTGAAAGCAGGCACCCCCTTGCAGCAAGCCGAGATGCAGCAGCTGCTGGCCGACCTCTTCTGCTGCCAGGTGCCCAACGTGAGCCCCTCGGGCCGACGGACGATGGTGGTGATCAACCCCGAAGAATTACTAAACAACTAATAATTACTGAATATATATTGCTATGTATGACTCAAGAATACTACCTCCGGTAGTGAAAAATCTACTTATCATCAATGTTATATGCTATTTGGCCACCATGGTGTTGGAGAGTCGCGGCTATTTGATGATTACCAACCTCTGTGCCCTGAATGCCATCCCCACAGGACGTTTCTATATTTGGCAGCCTATCACGTATATGTTCATGCATGCTAATTTCGAACATATCTTCTTCAATATGTTTGCCCTTTGGATGTTTGGCAAGGAGATAGAGAACTACTGGGGCAGCCGCCGTTTCTTGGTTTATTATATGGTGTGCGGCGTGGGTGCGGCCATCTGCAACCTGCTGGTGCCCGGCTGGCACCTCACGGTGGGTGCTTCGGGTGCTGTTTATGGTCTGCTTTTGGCTTTCGGCATGATGTTCCCCAACGACTACATCAATCTTTATTTCATCATCCCCATCAAGGCCAAGTGGTTTGTGGTTGGATATGCCGCTATCGAACTATTCTCGGGTCTCACCCGCATGGATGGCGTGGCCCACTTTGCCCACCTGGGCGGAATGCTCTTCGGCCTGCTGTTGATCCTCTACTGGCGCAAACACCCATTCTCAAGGTTCTGAGGGAGCAGGTAGGCGGGTGCCGCCAATTCACTATTCACACTCCACTATCCACACTCCACTAGTAACGTCAGATCACTGAAATCACATCACAGATCGCCTCTACTTAATATCAATCATCTTATGGGTTTGCAGGGAGAGGCGCCATTGGGGATGCGACTTGCAATAGTCGATGGCTTGGCGAACATTGAGCTGAGTCTGCTGCGGGTCATCAGCCACATCAATGGGTTGGAGACAGAATACTTGGGCATCGAAAGTGGCCCATCGATTGGGGTCGTCGGCACCGGCACCAAAGAGCAATTTGAGCTCTTGGCATTGGGATACAACCACGCGGCCCGCCTTGGGTGAAACAGTGGCCCAGTCAACCCCCTGGGGAATGGGATGGGTGCCATTGGTTTCCATGTGGACACGATAGCCTGCAAAAGCGGATTGAATCAACTCAGCGGTGACCTGCAAAGTGGGTTCGCCCCCCGTGAGGCAGACGCTGCGACAGGGGTATTGCGATATGGCTTGGCGTATGTCGTGGGCTGTCATCAGTTGGAAGGGGTCGTGTTGGGTGTCGCAAAAGGGACATTGGAGATTGCAGCCCGCAAAGCGCACAAACACCATGGGCACACCTGCATAAGCGCCCTCGCCTTGGAGAGAATAGAAGATTTCGTTGACGCGGTAGGTTTGTTCCATGGCATTATAGTTCATAAATGGCTGTATTTCCGGTAGATTCCTGCACGCTGACTTTGTAGCAATGGGGCACACGCTCGCAAATCCAACGGGCAATATTCTCGGCTGTGGGATTGCAGTCCATCAAATCGTTGAGGCAGGTGTGATCCAGCTGCTTGACCACCGACGAGATATGAGAGAAATCTACCACCATACCGTTGCTGTTGAGTTGTTCGGCCTTGCAGAATACTTCGATAACCCAATTGTGTCCATGCAGTTGGGTGCACTTGCTCTGGTAGTCGAGCTGCAGATGGTGGGCACCCGATACCTCTATCTTTTTGCTTATATAAAACATAGGAATTATGCTTGATAAACGGTTGTATCCTCAATCCCTGCATCGGCCATGGCCTGTTTGCGTTCGCGGCAAGTGGCGCAAACACCGCAATGGGTTTCTTGCCCTTTGTAGCAACTCCATGTGAGCGAATAATCGATACCCAACTCGGCTCCAATCTTGGCAATATCGGACTTGCTGAGCCCTGTGTAGGGGGCAAAGACGCACACTTCGCTGTCGGTGCCTGCCCCTATGGCGGCATCCATGGCAGAGATGAAGCCGGGGCGGCAATCGGGATAGGTGGCGTGGTCGCCGCCGTGGTTGGCAAGCATCACAGCCTGCAAGCCACGACTGTTGGCCAACCCTGCTGCGATGGACAGCATGATGCCATTGCGGAAAGGCACAACGGTGGATTTGATATTGTCCTCGGCATAGTCAGCTTCAGGAATGGCATCTGCGCCCTCAAGCAGCGACGACTTGAAATGCTGGGCCATGAACTCCAAATCGATGACAACATGGGGAATGCCCAAATTTTGGCAATGCAGGGCAGCAAAAGCAAGCTCTTTGGCGTTGTGGTTGGCTCCATAATTGAACGAGAGAGCCAACGCAATCTCTTTTTGATAGTGGTAGAGCATGGTCACAGAGTCCATGCCACCCGATAGGATAAGCAGTTTATCTTTCATTAAATCTTGTTTTTAAAGTGGTTAGCAAGCACACTCGGGATACTCTCCCCTTACTATTCAGTTTGCAAAGATACAACTTCTTTCGAAATTAAAAACAAAAAAAGAGTGGCTGCAAGGAAAGCAGCCACTCGAAGCGTCAAATTTAATAGTATAGATTATACTATCAGATATCACGGGTCAACACCCAACGCTCAATCTCCACGCCATCGACATTGATGGTGCTGCCGTCGGGGTCGGTGGTTTGATACAACGAGGTGTCGCGGTATTCCATGATGAGTTTGGCCTGGGTGAGGGACTGGATGTCGTAGGTGCGGAAGTCATAGCCCATAAATTTGAGATAGAGCTTATTGCCATCGTGGGTGTAATCGAGCACATAATCCCAAGGGGTGGCACAGGTGCTGTCGCTGTAGAAAGTAAAACCTTTATCGGCATCGCTCACAATCACAGAATCAATAAAAGCGCCATTGTCTTGGCGATAAAAATAGATTTTGGAGCTAGAGCCCTCGGCGGGCAACCAATTGCCAATAATGGAGGCCATCTCCTCGGGGGTGGAATCGCTGGTTTGGGGAATGATGGGACGGATGTTGTCCTCTTTCTGGCAGGCCACCATCATCATGGCAGCAACTGCGAATGCAAATATTCTTTTTCTCATTTAAATTATACTTTTAGAAATACAAATCTCTTTCGCCTTCGCCAATCTTGCAGAGGTTGCCCTCCACTTTGCGCTTGAGGTCTTCTTTGCTGAAGGTTTGGGTCAGCTGCTTGAGCAATTCAAGGCCTTTGGCTTTGGTGGTGGGGCTGGCATAGTCCTCGAGGTATTCGCGGAAAGTGAACATGGCGTTGGGCTTGCAGAACTCCTTGATAAGTCCGGGCTTGGCCAAATCCATGAAGTCGGCTCCTACCCTACCCTTGCGATAGCAGCCCGTGCAGAAACTGGGGATATAGCCGCCATCAATCATGGCGCTGATTACCTCGTCGAGCGAGCGGTGGTCACCCAAGGAGAATTGCGCACCAGTTTTTTGGTGGGCAGACTCGTCGATGCTGCGCTCGCCTTCTTCATATCCGCCAGGGTTGGTTTCGGAGGCAGCAGAAATCTGACTGGCACCATAGCGCACCAACTCGTCGCGCATCTCGGGACGCTCACGGGTGCTGATGATGATGCCAGTGTAAGGCATGGCGATGCGGATGATGGCAACAATCTTGCGGAAGTCTTTGTCACTCACGGGGTGTGGCAGGTTTTCGGGCAGGCTGAAAGGCGTGCCCTCGGCAGGCTCGATGCGGGGGAAACTGACGGTGTGGGGGCCGCAACCGAAGTCTTCTTCGAGATGGCGGGCGTGCTCCATAATGGCAAGTATCTCAAAACGATAATCGGTGAGGCCGAAAAGCACACCCAAACCTACGTCGTTGATGCCACCCTCCTGGGCACGATCCATGCAGGTGAGGCGATAGAGATAGTCGGACTTGGGGCCAGAGGGATGGAACTTTTTATATTCGATGGGGTCGTAGGTCTCTTGGAAGCAGACATAGGTGCCAATCTTCTCGGCATGGAGCTTGGCGAAATCCTCCACGCTCATGGGAGCCAACTCCACATTGATGCGGCGGATGGTGCTACCCTTCTCATCCTTGGCGGCGTAGGTGCGGCGGATAGCTTCCACCATATAGTCGGCATTGTTGCGGGGGCTCTCGCCACAAATCAGCAATGCGCGCTTGTGGCCCATGCGCAGCAGCTGCAAGGTCTCTTGCTCAATCTCGTCCATGGTGAGCACCTTGCGCAGCAAGCCCCGGTTGTCGCGGCGGAAACCGCAATAAACGCAATTGTTGACGCAGGCATTGCCGGTGTAGATGGGGGCAAAAAGCACCAGACGTTTGCCATAGATTTCGTCCTTGCAGAATTTGGCAGTGTCGAGTATCTTCTCGATGTCGGCTTCGTCCTCCACGCAGAGAAGCTTGGCCACATCGTTCAGATCCAAACCCTTCAGCTTGCGGGCTTTATTTAAGATATCGTTCAGTTCCTGCAGGGTGGGAACATTGTTGTCAAGCAAACCATACAGTTTGTCGCGATCGATAAAATTTTGATGTCGCATTGATTATATTGTTTTTATAGTTATCGGTGATTTGTTATCTGTGAACTGACGTTACTAGTGGACCGACGGCATCGACCCACTCTACATTCAACACGCTTTAGTCACTACAGCTTTGGACTCTACGCCTGAAATTCTGCCAAGTTTGCCCGTAAGGGCGTTGATGCGGTTGGTGTCACCTTCAACGATAAGAGATATCACGGCAATATCTCTGTCGTGAAACGGTAGGCCTTGACGGCAAAGGATGATATCGGCAAAATCCGAAACCACAGTGTTGATTTCGGCAGACTTTGAGCGGTCTTGTAGCAGTATTGTTATTGTTCCTATTCTCTTCTCCATCAGGTGTTAGGCTTTTGGGTTAGACGAATACTAAACTTATATAAGCGGCTGCAAAGATACAAAAAATAATTTGGATGATCATAATTTGGGTAAATAACATAGGATAAGTGGCATGAAATAGTCATCAAGGAGTAGGCACAAAGACGAAGTGAAGGAATTGAATTGATTATACCTCAGCCTATTCCAATAAGAAATCAATTCCAGCGAAAAGGCTCTACTCAACATTCGAGACTCACAATATTTGTTATTATCAAAAAAAAATTAGTATATTTGTAAAAAATATTTTTAATTGGATAATAATATAATTAATAATTAATCAATATATTACATAATGAAAACTACTCCGTATACCGACCTTCACATTGCTCTGGGAGCAAAGATGGCCGAATTTGCTGGCTACAACATGCCTATTCAGTACACTGGTCTCGTTGAAGAACACATGAATGTTCGCAACAATGTTGGCGTTTTTGACGTCAGCCACATGGGCGAGTTCCGCGCTAAGGGTCCTTTGGCTAAACAGTTCATGCAGTATTGCACCGTAAACGACGTTGACGTCCTCACCGACGGCAAAGTTCAGTACACCTGCCTCCCCAACGGCC
>JAKSMP010000022.1 GCA_024400505.1 Bacteroidales bacterium
CGGGGCAGATAGCGGTGGTGAAGGTGATAGCATCGCTCCAGTCGCCTTCGAGGAGGTCAGAGCCGCAGAGAGCGCGAACAGCTACGTTGTAGGTGACACCAGCGGTGAAACCAGAAACGGTAGCGGGATGAGCGGAAACGCGATAGATGCTGTCGAAACCACCGGCGAACCAAACGTGGATGTCCCAGTTGGACTCAGCGCCGTTAACAGTCCAATCGATGGTAGCTTCAGCGTTGGTCATGTTGCTAGCGGTGAGTGCAGAAGGAGCAAAGCAAGGCAGACTGTCGGTAGCGAAAGTCTCCATGGTCCAGTCGGAGTAGCCAAGGCTGTCAGCGGAGCAATCCTGACGTACACGTACAGTGTAGTGAGTAGCGGGATTGAGACCGGTGAAGGTGTAGCTGTTGCCCATCACATCGATTTCGGTGGGCCAAGCGCTAGCAGCAGATTCCTTGATAGCTACCTGATAGTTGGTACCATTGCCAACCCAGTTGACAGTAGCAGTGTTGTAGGTGTAGTTGACGTCGGTGATGACGGGATTACCACAAGAAGCACCGCAAGAGATGAACTTCATATCAGCCACGAAGCTACCAGTACTAGTGGTACCACCTGCTGCGCTAGGATTGGTGACAGAGTAAGCAGAGCCATCCTGATAGGAGTAGTGGGTCATGACGTTGGTGGTGGCGTGGCTGTTGAAGGAAGCGCCACTTAGATAGGAACCATGACGACGATTGACGGTAACGAGCAAGCTGCTGTGGCCGTCCCAAGTGAAGGTGGTATCGAGACCGGTGACATGCCATCCGCCAGTGGTATAGCAGAGGTCGGCATCATGCAGCACTTGTACGAAGTTGTGAGTAGCATCAGGCACAATCCAAGTGGAGCTGAGGCTGGTCTCAGGAACGTTGGCAAAGTACACATCCATATGGGTGTAGTAGTTACCCTGTGAGCCATCCACAGAGCTGAATGCCCAAGCGGTAACAGGCTGAGTCATGCCAGCGAGTGTAGCAGAGTCAACAAGGGACTGAACGAAACCATAGTTGTAGAAGCTATAGCCAAGAGGAGCATAGGTGGTGGTAGATGCACTTGAGGAAGGATCGTAGCTCAAGAACTCATTAGCGTTGTCGCACATAGCGGTCTGGAGAATGACGTGAGACCAATCGGAAGTATCGCCAACGGTGCAGATCTTGCGCACGCGAACTTCATAGTTAGCCATAGCGCTGAGACCACTGATGGTGATGTAGTTGTTGGTGGTGGTGAGGACGGTGCCGGTGGTGAAACCGGGAGTGCCGTAAGCCACCTGGAATTCCACCACGGTAGCAGTATCCCAAATCACATGGAGCTGAGAGCTGCTGCCTGCCAAAGCAGTGTTCTGACGAACATTGTTGGGACGGATACAAGTGGGAGCGAAATCGAGTGTGATATCATCCACATAAGCATACCAGCTGGAGGCAGGACGATCGGCGCGGATAGCCACGTAACGGCCAGTGCCAGTGTAGGCAGCCAGAGGCACCTCGAAGAGAGCCCAGTCGGTGTTGGAAGCATCCAAAGTGTCAACAGCCACAAAGGTGGTGATGTCGTTGGGGTTGGTCATCACACCCACTTTGAACTCGGGCTGATAGCTGGAGCTAGAAGCCTTAGCCCAGAAGTTGAGCTGGAGAACATTGGTGTTGATAGTAGAATCGAAAGGAGGAAGAACGATCACCTGATAGTCGCCATAAGAGCCAGTGGTGGTGGTGTTGTACCAGTAGAGACCCTTGCTACCACCAGTGGTGTGGTTGTAGGTAGTGGAGGAGCTCACATAGGGATAACCGCCATAAGAGGTACCATTGTTCAAACGAGTCCAGCAAGGAATGAAGTCGGAACCACTGGTGCTAGAACCGGTAGCATAAGCCTCGAAGTCCTCGGTGTAGGGGATAGCCACATTGCCGCAAGGAGTGCGGAATGGATAGGGAGCCCACATGCTGGTGTCGCCTTCGCCGCAGATAGCACGTACACGGAAAGTGTAGGGAGTATTGGGGTTGAGGCCAGTGATGGAGCAAGAGGTGTCGAAGGTGGTGTTGATGGTGGTGCCATCGATAGTCCACTGCCATTCAGTAGCCGAACCTTGTTCGGTCCAAGTCATATCAATACCAGTCTGACTGAGGTTGGAAGAAGTAAGGTTGATGGGCTTGGGACAGGTGAGCTGTACGAACTGAACATTGTCGATAGCAGGAGCAGGCATAGTACCTACAGAACCATCGCAACGGAAGCCGAAAGCAAGGTGATAAACGCCAGGATTGGAGATATGAACATCACCTTCCTGAGTCTGCCAAGAAGAAACGAGGTTGAGTTTCTGACCGCCGTCAAGGGCAATCCAAGTGGCAGGAGTAGAGGTAGCGTTCAAGCCTGAGGGGAGAGCAGTACCGGCAACGAGATCCTCGGTAACGGGAACGAGGGCTGCACGGATGTAGTCAAGGGTGCTTTCGCCGTAGCATTCCCAATCGAAGGAGAATGCGTAATCGCCAGCAGCGGGTACATTGATATCGCAGTATGCCCACACGGTGGTGATGCTGGAGATATCATAAGAGTGAGAAGCACCATTGTTGTTGGAAATGTAAAGACCTCTAGTGCCAGCATTGTAAGCAGCAGTGCCGATGTGCCACTGGTTGGTCTGAGTGCCGTTGGCCAATGACCAATAAGTGTCGGCAGATGCGTTTTCGAATGTAGCATTCAAAGGCAGGGATACATAAGCATTAGCGGTACGGAAAGTAGCCATTTCGGTAATGGAGGAGCCACCACCGCAGTCAGGAGTGACGTAAATGTCATACTGAGTGTTGGTGTTGAGACCATTGATAACGAAAGGCAGAGAGGTAACAGTGGTAGAAACGCCAGTGCCAAGCACGAAGTTGTGCACGCCGTACTCTACGTTCCAAGAAGTTTCTTCGCCATTGGAGACCCAAGCCACGGTGAGCATGTTGCTGTCAACACCTTCAACATGGATGTTGGTGACAGGAGGACAATCGGGGATAAGGTCAAGAGTGAAGTCATCGGCATAGACATACCACAAACCGGTAGAACGATGGCCCATGACGGCGATGTGCTGACCATAACCAGTGAAGTTGGAGAAGTAGGTAGTGTACTCGTCCCAGTTGGTGGTGCTGCTCACATGGATAGTGTCAACACCCTGGAAGGTGGTAGGATCGTTCCAGTCGCTCAACACACCCACATAGAGCACGGGGCTGTAGCTGGTGCTAGAAGCCTTGGCCCAGAAACTGAGCTGAACGGTATTGAGAGGAATCTCGTTGGTATCGATACCAGGGAGAACAACCATTTCGTAGTCGCCATAAGTGCCAACGGTGGTGGAGTTGTACCAATAGAGACCCTTGGTGCCACCAGCAGTGTGGTTGTAGGTGGTAGAAGCACTTACATAAGGATAGCCGCCATAGGAAGTACCATTGTTGTGGCGGGTCCAGCAGTTAACGAATGGGGAACCAGTGGTGGAAGTACCAGTGGTTTCGTTCTCGAAGTCCATTACATAGGGGAGAGAGTCGATGTCGCTGCAAGCGGTGCGGAAAACGGTGTAGGCAGAGCCACCCACCATGCCGCCGCAATCAACAGTGATAACGACATTATATTGAGTATTGCCAGAGAGACCCATTACAGTGGTAAGGGTGTCGGTGGTGTTGACAACGATGGGGTCACCATTGCCAGTAGGAGTGCAAGTGATGGTCCAAGAAGAAGCGGTACCCACCTCGGTGAAGGAGATATCAGCAGAGGTCTGGGTGATGTTGCTCACCACGACGTTTTCAACAGGAGGACAATCGGGGATGAGTTCCAGAGTCACATCATCAACATAAGCATACCAGCTGCTGGTGGAGCGATCGGCCTTGATGGCCACATTTGCGCCATAGCCAGTGAAGCCGCTGAATTCAACAATAAATTCATCCCATGCAGTGTTGCCATTGATGGTGATGGTGTCAACGGGCTGGAAGGTGGTGATGTCGGTAGGATCGGAAAGAACGCCAATCTTGAATTCAGGATAATAGCTGGTGCTGGAAGCCTTAGCCCAGAATTTGAGCTGAACAGTGTTCATGGCCACAGCGTCGGTGTCGAGAGCGGGGAGAACAATACACTGATAGTCGCCATAGGTGCCAACGGTGGTGGTGTTGTACCAATAGAGACCTGCGCCACCGCCCACGGTGTGGTTATAGGCGGTAGAGATGCTCACATAGGGATAACCACCCGAGGAGGTACCATTGTTCAGATGGCCCCAGCAGGGGATGAATGCAGAACCAGTGGTGCTGGAACCAGAGGGATAACCCTCGAAATTCTCGACATAGGGGAGAGAAGTGAGTGCGCCACAAGCAGTGCGGAAGCTGAAGTCGTAGGAGCCACCAAGATCATCGCCGCAGTCAACAGTGATAGTCACATTGTAAACGCTGTTAGCAACCAAGCCAGAGAGGTAAGCATCGGTGGTGGTAGCATAGATGGTAACTGCGCTGTCGGCAGGATTGCCACGACGGTTGTAAACAACAGTCCAAGCAGTAGCATCGGCAACTTCGGTCCAATGCAATTCAGCATCGGTAGCAGTTACATTGCTAACATATACATCGTCAACACGGGGGCAATCGGGAGCCACTTCCAAGCGGATATCGTCAACATAAGCATACCAGCTGCTAGAAGGACGATCGGCACGGATAGCTACATAAGAGCCATTGCCAGTGTAGTTGCGGAAATAGGAAAGGTATTCGGTGAAGGTGGTGGAAGTGCCACAGTCAACGGTATCAACAGGAACAAAAGTGTTGATATCTTCGGGGTTGGACATCACACCAACGGTGAAAATAGGATGATAGGAAGTAGAAGAAGCCTTGGCCCAGAAAGTGAGCTGAAGGGTGTTGATGGGATACTCATTGGTGTCAACACCGGGGAGAACGATTACCTGATAGTCACCATAGGTGCCAGTGGTGATGGAGTTGTACCAATAGAGGCCATAAGAACCACCAGTGGTGTGGTTGTAGGTGGTGGAATTGCTAACATAAGGATAACCGCCGTAGGAGGTACCATTGTTCAGACGATTCCAGCAGGAGATGAAAGCAGAGCCAGTGGTGCTAGTGCCAGTGGGACGGCCTTCGAAGGTTTCCACGAAGGGGAGCGAATCCAATGCCACACAAGGAGTCTTGGCAGTGAGGATGTAAGACAAGGTAGTGTCGCTGCAGAGAGCAGATACACGGAACTGATAGGTGGTGTTGGCATCGAGGCCCATGATAGTGGCATAGGTGTCGGTGGTGCTGCTTTCGGCATTGGTCCACGCACCAGAGGTGCCCTGACGGTAGTCAACATCCCAAGCAGTCTCATGATAGCCAGGAATCCACTCGAGGTCAATCTGGTTAGCTTCAATGCTGCTGACACTTGCTACAGGAGCAGCACATTCCATGGCCACCATACATTCGCCCACATAGAAGTGGATAGATGCACGGTAGTTGTAGTTGGATAATGCGCTACCCGAGGTGAGGTTGCTAGCGGTATAAGCAGTATTGTCTTGATAGCGGGTGCGAGATTTGTTGGGAGCATCCACATAGTAGCCAGTGAGGCTGGTAGAAGCGGTGTGAGAAGAGCCAGAGGGCTGGTTCATAAAGGTGGTGAGCATGATGCTGCTAGCACCGTCCCACATGAACTCAGTATCAAAATCATAGTGCTGCCAGCCGTTGGTGTTTGCGGGGTGAGATGCAGGACCGTAAACCTGAGTGTGGCCGGTGAGGCTGGTAAAGGTGCCAGAGGTGATGGTGGTCTCGTTGCTGTTGCCCATGTAGATGGTCAACTCTTTGGCATAGGTGCTACCAGTGAAACCGAGGTCGATACCACTAATGGGGCCTGCAGACATACCTGCAGCTTGCAACTCGGCAGCGGTATAGATGGTCTGGTAAGCGGTATTACCCCAAGAGCTGTAAGCAATACAGCCAGAGATACCAGTGGAGGAGTTGGTGAAAATCACTTCATCCACGCTAGTAGTGTCACGCTCTAAGCAGGGCAAGCCAGCAGTGGCGAAAGTGATAGCAGCTTCGGAACCTACAGAACCATCCTCGCAAGTGGCCGACACGCTAACGGAGTAGTTGGTGCCAGCATCCAAGCCGGTGAGAGCGATACGGGGTTCGGTGGTGGAGTAAGTAGCGGCAGTGGAGGTAGCAACATCTTCAACAACTACATTGTAGCCAGTGATGGTGCCTGCACCAGGACGATTGCCCCAAGCAATAACTGCGGAACCGGGGGTGACAGCCTGAACATCGACATCGCAAACCTCGGGGCAGGGGGGAATGTTCTCCAGTTTGAAGTCATCAACAGTAGCATACCAAGAAGAGGTGGGACGAACAGCCTTTACTGCAACATAGTTACCCACGCCAGCAAAAGAGTTGAAGGGAACGATGAATTCAGTATAGTCGGTGCCGTTCACATTCACGGTGGCCACTTCCTGGAAGGTGGTGATGTCGGTAGGATCGGTCATCACACCCACATAGAATACAGGATGGTAAGAGGTGCTGGTAGCACGAGCCCAGAAACGGAGCTGAGTGCCAGTGATAGCAATGGCATCGGTGTCCAAACCGGGGAGCACCACGCACTGATAGTCGCCATAGGTGCCGGTAGTGGTGGCGTTATACCAGTACAGACCCTTGGTGCCGCCAGTGGTGTGGTTGTAGGCACTGGAGCTGGACACATAGGGATAACCACCATAGGAAGTACCATTGTTCAAATGATTCCAGCAAGGAACGAATGCAGAACCAGTGGAGCTGCTACCCGTGGGATAAGCTTCAAAAGTCTCCTCATAAGGGAGGCTGGTGAGCAAACCACAAGCGGTGCGCAAGCTGGTCATGGCACTGTGGGAAGAGTCGCTGCCACCACAGATGGTGCGAACATATACATCATAAGAAGTATTGGAGGTGAGGCCGGTGAGGGTAATGGTGGTGGTGGAAGCGGCGAAGACGGTGGTGTCATTCTCGGACACGCACACAACCTCATAGTCGCCAGCTTCGGAAGCATCAACCCAAGAGATGGTGGCGCCATCGGTGGTCACATCCTGCACAGCCAAATGAGCGGGAGTGGCGCAAGTGGGAGCCAAATCAACGGTCACATCATCCAAATAGGGGTAGGAATAAGAACCATCGGGAGAAAGGAAAGCAATGTAAGTGCCGTTGCCGGTATAGCCGGTGAAGACCACTTCTTTCTGTTCCCAAGTGTTCAAAGCACTGCAAGACACTTCGGCAATAGTGTCGAATGTGGTCAGATCGTTGGGGTTGCTCATCAAACCCACATACATCACATGGGGGTAAGAGGTGTTGTTCTTGTACATCCAGAAATAAACAGCCAAGCTGTCGATAGCGGTGGCAAACTGAGGCATTACAGCATAGGTCCAAGAAGTGTTGGAGGAATACATGTAAAGAGACTTGGTGCCGCTATGGTGCTGGCTGGTGCTGGCATAGGGATAGTTGGTGGTATAGTTGGTGTGCTTGTCCCAGCAGTTGACCAAAGGATCAGCCACAACGGTGGAGAAGGTCTCAAAATCCTCGGTATAGGGGATATTGAAAGCCAGACAAGGAGTGCTCACCTGGATGGTTCTGGCCATACTGGTGTCGCCATTGGAACAAAGGCCAGACACAGAAAAGGTGTAGTTGGTGTTTTCGGTCAGTCCAGTGAAAGAGACGCTGTTGGTATTTTCAACATTGTTATACACAACGGAGTCGCCCTGAGTGAGCACAACAATCCAGCTCTGAGCATCGGAAGTGTCAACCCAAGTAACATCGAAACCTACAGCAGTCAAGTTGCTAATGGCAACTGAAGTAGGACGAGGGCAAGAATAGTTAGGCAACGAGAAGGTGTAGTAACGGCCTTCAGAGGGCCAGTTGCCTGAGGCGATAGAGGCCGAGCTACCATTAGTGAAAGCGGTAGCCACATGAGTCTCACTCACCACCCAGCCGCTGGAGGCGTTCTCGCAAAGGCCCACCTGGCGGGATACTGCAGGAGCAACGCTGGGAGCCACACCATAAACCACTTCTACAGTACCATTGTGGTAGAGGTGCACCTGCCATTTGTACAGGTTCGTGCGGGTAGTGGTGGTGTAAGTACCCATGCAGAACTCAATCACACCCAACGAGTCGCCATTGGCATTCTCGGTATGGATGTAACGCACATAGTGAGAGTTGTCGCAGTAACCGTCGCAACCAAAGAAGTTAATCTTGGGGTTGTTGACAGATGCGTTGGCCGAGCTGAACGGGGTAGTGTAGTTACTCGTACCCGTAACAGTCGAGCCAAAACGAACGTTACCGTCGGCATTGACGGAGAATTGGGTGTACATACCCTCACCAAAGGAGAAAGTAAAACCCAGATTGTGCACTGTGGATACGCCATAGTCTTGGGCATTGGGAGCAATAAGCAAAGTGGCGGTTGAGGGAACCGTAATCCACTTGTTTGCATCCACGCCGGTAGCAAAAGCGTAATCCGTCAGCGACTGTGCATTTGATGCCCAAGGCAGCGCGAGTACTACCAGGAGCAACAGTCTTTGTAGATGTTTTACCATAACAAATACGTTTTGGAGTTAATAATAAAGTGAATTAAAAAGTTATCTATCATAATGTTGCAAAAACATAATAATTATATTAAAGTCTAACAAATGAACTGCAAATATAGCATTTTTATACAGAACCGCAAAACAGCGATTATTTATTTAACATTTCCCCTTCATCCGAAAGCTACCATTTAATAACACTCACCCAATTCAAAACGACCCCACAATGAAGATATTTTATTGGAACAATTACAACAACTTACGAAATATTGCCATGATTTGGAACAAGAACAGCAACAATTGCAAAATCATCTCTTATTTTCATCTACATTTTAGACTCTCTACTCATCGCTCTGATAACTCACCTCCGCCTCACCTTCGCCTATGCCACACTTATCCCCCACCCTCGGCGTTTTCTGCCCCTAGCATAAGTAAACAAAATGAAGCTGACCAAGCCAAAGAATCTGCTTTACAGCTGAGAAAACCATTCATTGACGATTGGTTTTTGGTATTTACTTAAAATTTATTCGTATATTTGCAATGTGGATAAAATGCCACGGCATAATGCTATTAATTAATACTCAATATATCAACTATGTCATTTCGCAGCACTATTTCATGGATTCTCTTCCCGCTGACCATGTGGTATGGTATGGGAGTCCGTTTTCGCAATTTTCTCTTCAACATCGGAATTAAGAAACAAGTGGCTCCGCCAGTCACCACCATTGGAGTGGGCAACATCTGTGTGGGTGGGGCAGGCAAAACTCCTCATGTGGAGTATCTATTGCGCTTGCTCTCCGACCAATACCCCACCGCATTGCTCAGCCGGGGTTATCACCGCAGCACCTCGGGTTTCCAGGTTGATGATGGCACCCATTCTGCTACCAAATTGGGCGATGAGCCTGCCATGATTGCAACAAAATTCCCCCATGTGCAGGTGGCTGTATGCGAGAAGCGCCTCACCGGTGTTTCCAAACTTTTGGCACAGGAGAAAGCACCTCGCCTGATTGTTCTGGACGATGCTTTCCAGCACCGCTATGTAAAACCCACCATCAACATCCTCCTCACCGAGTATGGCCACCCCTATTTTGCCGACCATGTGATGCCCTTCGGCAATCTGCGAGAGCCTCGCAGTGCTCGGTTCCGTGCCAACATTGTGATTGTCACCAATTCGCCCGAGAATCTCAACCCCATAGAGCGTCACTCTTTCATCAACCAGCTCGACTTGCAGCCCTATCAAAAGGTATTCTTCAGCTATATCCACTACTGCAACCCCCAGCCACTGATGGGCGGCGCATCGCTGCCACTGAGCAGCCTGGACAGCGCACTAATTGTCACCGGTATCGCCAATCCAGACCCCATGGTGGCACACGTCAAAGGCCACTGCCAAACACAGCATCTACGTTTTGCCGACCACCACAACTTCTCGGCCAACGATATCAAGCACATCCGCAAGCAGTTTGATCAGCTGCAAGGCGAGCGCAAGGTGATTCTCACCACCGAGAAAGATGCAGCCCGACTGCGCCTGCTGGCCGACAAAGACCTACTCACCGGCCTGCCCATCTACAGCCTTCCCATCGAGGTGCGCATACACGAAAACAAGGAATACAACTTGGACGAGACCATACAGAAAATTGTCTTGGAAAACAACCTCTTCCAAGAGAAAATGCAAAAGACACCATTGTTCAAGAATTAAAGGATTCATGACTATTGAGATTTGTTCCAATTCACGCCAGTCGGCCATTAATGCCCAAGCCGGCGGAGCCGACCGAATAGAGCTATGCCACAACCTGGAGATAGGTGGCACCACCCCCACGGCCGAAGACATAGCCTACTGTGCCCAACAACTCAAAATACGCACCCATGTGCTGGTGCGTCCCCGTGGTGGGGATTTCTGCTATTCGCCCGAGGAGTTCGACCTCATCTGCCAACAGGTGGAGATGTGCCGCCAATGCGGTGCTGCCGCTGTGGTGGTGGGTTTTCTCACCCCCGACGGAATGATTGATGAGGAGAAAACGCGCCATATCGTGTCGCTGGCTGCGCCCATGGAAGTCACGTTCCACCGCGCTTTCGACGAAATGAAGCAAGCCCCCCTTGAAGCCCTAGAGGCTGTGATCCGCTGTGGATGCCACCGCATCCTCACCTCGGGCTGCCAGCCCAGTGCCGAGCTGGGCATCCCCACCATCAAGCAGCTGGTGGACCATGCGGGTGGACGCATCACAATCCTGGCTGGTGCCGGGGTAACGCCGCTGAATGCCTCACGTATCCTCAGCCAGACGGGGGCCAGCGAGATTCACGGTTCCTGCAAAGAGACTCTCCCCGATGGTTCTTTCCAAACCAGTACCAAAATCGTACAACAATTAATTGAAAGCATTAAATAACCAATGAAACGGATTCACTATTTTATCCTTGTCGCCGCCCTGCTCACCCTGGTGGGCTGCAACCGCGACCCCCACTTTATCACCAATCGCACATATCGCAACCAAGTGCATGCCGACTTCCTGCAACGTCAAGAATTGGCTGCCGGCCGTGCCGACGCCCTTTTCTCGGGCATGGACACCCTCAGCCGTCGCGACAGAGAAGCGTTGGAGTTTCTCTACGCCTATATGCCTTACAGCGACCTGGCCGATTACGACTATACCTTCTACCTCCAGCAAGTGCGCACCGCATTTGAAGCACGCGAAACATTTAGCTGGGGCAAGTCTATCCCCGAAGATATTTTCCGTCACTTTGTGCTTGTTTATCGTGTCAACAACGAGAACCTTGACAGTGCCCGCATGGTGATGTTCCGCGAGCTGAAAGAGCGAGTGAAAGACCTCACAATGGAGGAGGCCGCTTTGGAGGTGAACCACTGGTGTCACGAGTATGTGGCTTACCGAGCTGCCGATGCCCGCACCTCTTCACCCCTGGCCACCATGCGCACCTCGTTGGGCCGTTGCGGCGAAGAGAGCACCTTCACCGTCACCGCCATGCGCGCCGTGGGCATCCCTGCCCGCCAGTGCTACACCCCTCGCTGGGCCCACTGCGACGACAACCACGCCTGGGTAGAAGTGTGGGTGGATGGCGAGTGGAAGTTCCTCGGAGCCTGCGAGCCCGACCCACAGCTCAACATGGGCTGGTTCTCGGTGCCCAGCACCCGCTGCCTGATGGTGCATAGCAAGGCTTTTGGCCGCTATCACGGCGACGAGGAGGTGGTCAAGGAGACCGGCCTCTACAGCGAGCTCAACCTCCTCAGCCATTATGCACCCACCCAGAAGGTGACCGTCACCGTCAACAACGCCGATGGCTCCTTGGCCAAGGATGCTCAGGTGAAGTTCAAGATGTATAACTACGCTGAATACTACACCCTTGCCACTATGAATGTGGACGAACAGGGCAAAGCCTCCCTCACCACCGGATTGGGCGACCTACTCATCTGGGCCACCGATGGCAAGACTTTTGGCTATTCCAAGATTGATGTCCGTCAACAAAGCGAAATCGCCATCGTACTGAACCACCACGAGGGCGAAGAATATACCGTGGACATGGACATTGTGCCTCCTGCCGCTGGCGATGCCAAGGTGACCCCTACCGACGAGGAGACCAAGGCCAACGAGATAAGAAAACTCCAGGAAGACTCCATCCGCAATGCCTATATGGCCACCTTCCCCACTCAGGAGAATTACCTTCAGTTAGTTGACAAACACGACTGCGGCGCTGGCATCTTCACAGATGCACAGCTGTGGGAGATTATCCAGAAATCGGAAGGCAACTATGCCGAGGTGATTAAGTTTATCAATAATTATTTCTGTAGAACAAGGGCATTCGACCACATTTATGACTACTTGAAGTCATATTCTGATAAGGATTTGCGCGATGTACCCGCAGAGATGTTCGAAGCTCAGCTTACTGATTTTGACTTTGGTAAAACTACCCAGGCAGGTCGCATCATCGAAGTCTCGTATGATGTCTATAAGCAGGGCATCATGCCAGCCCGCATCAGCAACGAGCTTATCCGCGACTGGCGCAAGCTCTTAGCCGAAAAACTTCAAGGCATCACCGATGTAGATGTGCTGAAACAGTGGACCATCCAAAATATTGCTGTGGACGATACCGGCAACTACTACAACTGCCCCATCTCGCCCATGGGTGTCTATCAGTTGCGCCATGCCGATGCACACAGCCGCGACATCTTCTTCGTGGCTGCTTGCCGCTCGCTGCTCATCCCTGCTTACCTTGATAATGCAACCAACACTATCTTCATCTACCGCAACAACGCATGGGAGAAACTGACTTTTGCTGCCGAAACACCCGTACAACCCACCGCCAAACTGACCCTCACATACCAAGGCAGCGACCCCAAAGTGCCGGTGTATTACCCCCACTTTACTATCCAAAAGTTTGAGGATGGCGACTTTGTGACTTACGATTTCGAGGACGACCCCCGCATGGCCACATTCCCCGCCACCATCGCCGTGGAGCCCGGCTACTACTGCCTCAGCACCGGTCGCCGACTGGATGACTGCAGCGTGCTTTCGCACATGGAATTTTTCAACGTATCCAACGATGGCACCATCACTCGTGAAATTATCCTGCGACAGGACACCATGCAGCACCGCGTTTTTGGTCAGCTGGATCCCAATATGCCTATGGGCATGAGCACCCTGGCCGACTATGCTGGCGACAAGGGTATGATATTCT
Organism: Bacteroidales bacterium; assembly: GCA_024400505.1. GTDB lineage: Bacteria > Bacteroidota > Bacteroidia > Bacteroidales > P3 > Colimorpha. The sequence goes on from JAKSMP010000022.1 coordinate 13,211, forward strand.
GTTTCCTTGGCGACTATCGCGAACCCAGCAAACACTTGATCAAAGAACTCCAATCACTCCAGAAAGACTACAAACAGTGGGGCGGCATGATTCACATGGTGGCACCTGCCAGTGCACAGGCTCCCAGTTTCAACTTGGTGAATACCGACTACGACATCAGCCAACCTGGCAACGAACTGGAGAAACAAGTGATCAAAGCCTTGGCCCTCGACCTTCGCGGCGACTACCCCTTGGTGGCACTGGTCAACAACCGAGGCGAAATCATGTTCTTCAATCATGGCTATCGTATCGGCCTTGCCGAGATGATGCTCAAGAAAACAACAAACATTTAATATTATTTGCACAAAAGAAAAAGGATGACTATGCCATAGTCATCCTTTTTTTATTCAACAAAAAGGCGAAAATTGTCAAGCGAATTGGCAAACCCGCCACCCACATGACAAGTATTTTAGTTTAACCAAGGAAAAAGTGACAAGCGATTTCAGGAAAAGACATCGTTGTTCCTTCGATGCCGCTTCGATGATCCTTCGATGATCCTTCGATGATCCTTCGATGATCCTTCGATGGGCTTCGATGAAAAGGTATTTGGATCGAAGAAGGAGCCTAGTGGCATAGAATAATCATCCTTCCTGCATCGAAGCAGCTCCCTAGGAGGAATCTAGCCTCTTGCCTACCGAATCAAACAACCATCAATTATACAACCAAGATTGATGCTTTTCTCAACGGTGATGGTATTTCCGCTAGCCCATAAATAGTGCTACAGGGACCCCCTATAGTTCGCAGTCACAGACCATATATCTCACGACGAGCAACCATATATCTGCTGACTGTAAACCATATATCTGCTTGGGAAAAACTGCAAAACCAACTTGGGGCGACAACATAAGAAACAATTTTACCTAGCCATACAACTAAGGACCAACTACTTAGAACACACAAACAGAAACCTCACTTATAACAAAGAAATAGGGCGAGAATCAAAACGATTCTCGCCCTATTATCAGTGGGTCAATTACACCCTATCGGACGATGAGTTTCTTGACGGTGTTGATGCTTGGAGATACTACACGCACATAGTAGGCTCCTTGTGAGAGCTGCGAGGTGGGCAATACGACATGTTCGGTGCCAGCAGGCATCTGATGGGTGATGACTGTGCGTCCAGCAAGATCCACTACAGTGATGGTCACTGTTCCATCGGCGGATGGGAGGGAGAGCTCAACATCGCCCGAAGTGGGATTGGGGAAGAGTTGCACGCGGAAATCGTCGGTGGCAGAATGGATGGCACTATAGGGGGTGACAACACGAACTGCGTTGGACCAGTGCTCACTCATAAAGTTGTCGCCACACTTAGCACGAACATAGATGTCGTAATCGGTCTCGCCGCAAAGTTGGTCGAGGCGATAGGGATGGTGGTCGGTGAAGATGGAGAATCCCTCGCCAAGGTTGAAGCCATGGGGACCCCAAGAGACTTCCCATTCCTCGGCACGGCCACCCTCTACCCAATCAAGGACCACACTGTTGCCTTGGAGATCGGAGTAAGTGAGGTCGGTGACATCGGGGCAAAAGTCGGTAGTGAAGGAGATGGTGTCGCTCCACTCACTGGGATCGTCGAAGTTTTGACAAGTGGCCTGCACCGCAGCATAATAAGTGGTGGCAGCGGAAAGGTTGTTGACCGAGGCATGTGCGCCATAGGCGTTGACCACTTTGTCGTAGGCAGTGTTGAAGACATGGAGACGATAGCTAATATTGTTCTCTTCGGGATTCCAATAGAGTGTGGCCTTCTTGTTGGTGACTTCGGTGAGACGAAGACCCATGGGCGAAAGGCAAGGAACGTCGCTGGGGTTGAATGTGCCGAGAGCATAGTTGGAGATATCGGCAGAGTCGCAGTACTGACGCACACGATAGACATACTCAGTATTGGGATAGGCGTTGTCGATAACGAAGAAGGTGTCGGTGAGTGTGATGTTGTTTACAATCCATGACGAGGTGGCCTCACGGCGATAGCTGAGTTGGTAGCGCTCGCCAGTATTGTACCAACGGAGAGTGACACTAGCCGGACGAATGATGGGTGCACGCAGGATAGGATTAGGACAACTATTGGCAGGGCAGAACTCGAATTTGAGTTGATTGCGCATGCTGAGGGAAGTTCTGGATCCAGAGAACTGAGAGAGCGCAGTAGCCGAAGAAGCATCGGGGTTGTCGCTATCAGAGTAGTAAGAAATGGCAGTAATGTCGTTGGTTTGGTCCACTTGGAATCGATAGGCATCACCATTGTAGGATCCGCTATTGTCATCAACAGCTATCACGAGGTTGGAATGGCCATCATACTCAAATGGATAGTTGAAGTTGATACGATTCCACCCCTGAGTGCACGAGAGAGAACCCGTGTAAACGAGCTGGAAAGTGGCAGGATCGACAAAGTCGCTGACCGATGAGAAGGATGATAGCGTGGTGTGAGCCACATAGATGGAACAGGAAGTCTTGGCTGAGTTGGCAGCTGTGTGTGCATACTTGAAAGAGAGTGCAACCAACTGACCCGAGCCATGTATTTCACTGCCAGGAATGATCTGCTGGGAGTAGGAGTAGCGATAGTAGTTGGACACCGGCAGATTGACATTGGTGAGGGAGTTGGAGGATGCAAGCGAATCAATTGTTCCGCCGTTGCAAGCAAGGGTATTGAACGAGAAAGCATCGGAGATACGAGAGCTATCTTCGCTGCTGCACACGCGGCGAACCTGAATGGTGTATCGGGTGTCGGGATCGAGATCGGAGAGGTGGATGGAGTTGGTGGTGGTAGTCTGGTTGGAGACAATGGTACCTTGGTTGCGGCAAATCACACGATAATTAGCATTGGGATCGCCAAACCATGCCACATCTGCAAAGACATTGCCCAAGCGCGCCACTCGAAGGTTGGTGGGTGCAGGACACTGAACATAGTCGATGCTGATGTCATCCACTGCGCCGGGTTGTCCCACCACAGCTTCGGTACCAGTGGCTTGATTGAACCAGAAGAATACCAAGCGATGAACACCGCCAATGGAATCAATGGTGTAGGTATAAGTGTTCCAGTTGGTGTTGACATGGACAATGGCCATGTAGGAAATTTCCTGAATGCTGCCCCATGGGGAAGTGATGCCTTGGTTGGAGGCTACCACGGGAGCATCGGAATCGACCATGAACACAGCCAAACCATCATAGCCAGCAGTGGTGGTGCCACCTGCTTTTGCACGGAAGGTGATGCGAACAGCGGTATCGGCAGCACCAAAATCAATGTCGCGGTAAGCAGCAGCGTTGACAATCTGATTGTAATTGGTGCTATTGGTGCGACCTGTATCGGCCGAGATGAACATGCTGTAGCGGCCAGTGGCATCAAATCCATTGGTGCCGTTGCCGGCAGCAGTATCGCGATACCAGTTGATGGATGGATAGTTGGTATTGGTCTGCCAATTGGTCCACTCGTTGGATGTTTCAAAATCGTAGAAATAAGGCACGGTGGCAGGAACCTGCATGGTGGAGAACTGGCAAGAAGCTACAGCCCACTCTGAGGTGTCGGACTCGGAACAGATATTGCGCACGATGAACTCATACGGAGTGGCGGGTTGGAGACCCGTGACAACGAGAGGATTGCTGGTGGTGGTAAGCAGTGTGCCAGTGCCACGCACAAAGCCTGCAGGGCCGTATTCTACTTGATAAGCGATGGGATACTCGCGGTCGGCCCAAGTAAGGGTGGCAGAGGTGGTGGCAATATTGCGAGCAGAAAGGCGATTGGGCGATTGGCAGCTGGGCAACAAATCCACAACCACACGAGAAATATTGAATGTATTATAATAAATGGTGGCGCCAGTGGCACTAGTGCCCAAGGTGGACACAAAGGTGATGTAGCGGCCAGCACCGACTAATGAGGCGAAAGAGGCCTCATAGGTGGTGGGAGTAGAGGTGACTTGAATGGTGTCGGCAGGAATGAATGTTGAGAGGTCGCCAGGGGTAGAGCATACGCCCACAATCACCTGATGGGTATAAGAGGTGCTGGTGGTGGCAGGTGCCCAAGCATCAAAATAGACATGCAACGTCTCAATAGGATAGGAAAGACTGTCAACCTCGGGGAGTGAAGCATAGGTGGGAGTGGTAGAATAGCTATAGAAGTAGAGGTGGCGATCAGTGACAGAGCCCTGGTCGTTGGTGACATTCTGGATATAGGGGTAGGAAGAATAGCCACCGCAGGTCCAACAGTCGGGGCGCACGCCAGTACCGGCACCCCAACTCATGAAGTCCTCGGTATAGGGGAGAGAATCAATGGCGGAGCAAAGCGTGCTGAAGGACTGGACGAAAGACCAGTTGGAGGTGTCGAAAACCGAGCAGAAAGCACGCACATAAACGTCGTAGCGGCTGGAGTGGGCAAGGCCATACAGACTGACACTATCCTCATTGAGCACAAATAACGAGACTCCTTCGCCACGATTGAAGCCTGATGGTCCATACTCAATCTCAAAAGAGGAGGCTGCAGTATCAACCCAATGGACTGTGGCACTAGTGGGAGTGATGGTGCTGAAGGTGACATCAGTGGGACGAGGACAAGCTGAGGTGTGCTCAACTAAGAGGTCATCGAGATAGAGATAATTGCTACCGCTGACAGCCAAAGCGATGTACTGTCCTTGGCCCGTGTATGCGGTTAGAGGCACTTCATAACGGTCCCATCTGCTGGTGGCAGTGGTGGTGATGGTGGCCAAACTGGTGAAGGTGCTATAGTCTTCGGGGTTGGTCATGGCACCGACCTCAAGCGTGCGGTTGGCAGAAGTGGCGTAAAGCGAGAAACTGACAGAAAGCGTATTGAGACTATCGGCCATGGCAGGAAGTGCCAAATAGCTGTAGTATGAGCTACCAGGAGCATACATATACATGGATTTTGAGCCACTGCTAGCATAGCTTGAAGAGAGATAGGGGTAGCTGCTGCTAGTGTAGTTGCTACCGCGATGCCAACAGCTGGTGATGGGGGAACCCGAAGTGGATGCTGCTACAAAGTTCTCGAAATCCTCGGAGAATGGAAGGTCGGTGAGTGGCACACAAGAAGTGGTGGCCTGAACTATGGCAGCAATGCTGTCGCCACCGCAGTCGGGGGTCACACGGAAATAATAGGTGCGCATGGGGATAAGCTCAGCAAAGGTGAAGGCACGGTCGGTAATGCCGGTGGCAGCAGAGATCCAGAGGGTGTCGGAATCCATGCGGTAATCAAGATCCCACGAGGTCTCGTTAAATCCAGGAGCCCACATGATGGAGACACTATCGGAAAGCACTTGGGTGACTACCACATTGGGCATGGCGCAAGTGGCAGTTGTGTCGCAAGGACGGATGAAACTAATGTTGGGGCGGTAAGTGCTCACACCAGTGCTGCTGTAGTTGGTGGTGTAGTTGGATGTGGTGTAGGCCGTACCATCTTTGTAGGCCCAAGTGGTGCGGTTGGTGCCGCAGCTGGTGCTATAGGCATAGAAACCAGAGCTGCTATGGCTAGCACCTGCAGGTTGGTTGACAAAAGAGGTGACAACCACATTGGAAACACCATCCCAGATGAAGGGGGTATTGAAATAATATTCAATAGTGCCCACATCGGTGGTGTGACGAGGTCCACGGTAATATTCGGTAAGACAGCTAGCAATTGGAGAATAGCCGGAGAAGGAGTTGACAGAGGTCTGACCCATGTGGATAACCAATTCTTTCTCGTAGCTGCCAGCGGTATTCCAAGTGTAGGTAATGCCATTGATGGGACCAGCAGTGAGGCCCATGGCGTTGAGGTCGGCAGGAGTGTAGATGCTTTGACAGAAAGTGTTGCCCCAAGAGGAGTTGACGGGAACACTGGTGGTGAGACTAGTGCCATTGCCCGACTGGGGGGTGACGCCACCTGCCAAACAGCGGGTGAAGAATGAGGCAGAATCGCCAGCAATAGTGTCGGTGCCACAGATGCTGCACACATAAGCCGTGTAATGGGTTGTGGGGTTAAGACCCGAGAAGAAATAACTGAGTTGGCTGGTGGTGTCGATGAAAAGGGGCTCAGAAGCATCGTCGTTGCGCAACGTCACTACATAATAAGCCGGATAGGAATTGGCACCAACCAAATCCCAACTAAAGAGTGCCGAAGCTCCCATGACGTTGGAAACCTCAACCGCATTGATATAGCGGCATGTGGGGGCAGCTACACAGCTAACGCTGAGTTCGAAGCCGGCATTATTGACGCTACCATCGGACGTGAAGCGAATGGTAAGCGGACCTGAAGCGGAACGAATAGTAGGAACGATTTGACTGGTACCCTGACCTTGATAAAGGAGTGCGCCAGATGCTGATGCACCATCGTAGATATAGAGATGGTCGCAGCAGCTCTCGGTGTTAAGGATGCCGCTGATGAGAACAATGCTATCGGGGCTGGAAGGATAGATGACCAAAGTGGCATTGGCATTGTGGGAATAGTTGCCAGCAGGGCCACCATCGTCGTAAATCATGCCGCCACAAGCATGGATGCTATAGCTGCCAGTTGTCGGCAAATTATAGGCACCCGGGGTGACTTGGATGGGACCTTCCCAACCGCTGAACTCTGTGCCGCAATCGGTACGGAGGTAAACATCATAAACGCCACCAGCCAACATGGAGGTGCAGACGTAAAAGGTGTCGGAAACAAACTCGATATGCAGCATGCTGTCGATGGGCGTGCCCACTGTATCAAAACGGAGTTCCCATGAGCCTGTGCCCATAGCAGGAGTCCAAACGAAAGCGACGCTATCGGGTTGGGAGAAAGACGTGCATGTGAAATCGATGGGGCGTAAGCAGTAGTTTTCAATACGGAGGAAGCTGACAGTAAGTCCGGGGGCAGGCACATTGGTGCCACCCAAAGACAAAGGTGATGCCACCATGCTGGGCACAAGGGACGACCATGGACCAGCTGCAGAAAGCACATGATTTCCGGTTTGCTCGCCCAAGAAAACATAGGCTTGGGCATTGCTGGAAGAGGTGCATGTGTCATAGATGAAATCCACATCGCCATTCTCGTGGAGACACACTTGGAAAGAGCAAGTAACGCTCTCGCCATAGGGGCGCACATGATCATACTCAACGATCACAACGCGGCTGGGAGCATAGCCCTGAACCTCGTAATAGACCTGGCCGCCACCTGAAGTAGCATCGAGGTCGAAATCCATGCCCAACGGAGAGATAATGGACATACCACTGGTGTGGGGATCAAAACCCGACGCAGCAGGATTGGCTGAGCCAATGCCAATTTGTCCGTTGGACGAGACCATGATACTACTACAAGTATCTTGGCCCAAGATGAAATCGAAAGGCAATGGGAGAGACTCGGATACATCATCTCCTTGAAGGGAGGTGAGCTGAGTACCCGAAGCAGCTATAGATGAATAGCCACCCATTGATGAGCTGAAAGCGTAGTCACTTACATACACTTGAGCTCGGGACACAAACGGCAAAAGCATTGCCGCTAGAATCAAGAAAAAGCGTATTGACTTATCCATATTGTTAATAATTAATTATTAATTTAATTTGAATGTGCAAAGATACAAATTTTTTTTTATTATATCACTATTTTTTACTAAATTTGCATCTTATTAAAAATAATAAGCGAGCATGGCTACTGAGAACACTAAGAGGAAATTTGGCCTATTACTACTGGCGCTATTTGTAGTATGTGGTAACTGCCTGGCACAAACCACCATCACAAAATCTGGCACCGCGGTTGAGCCTGCACACCGAATTTGGAACAATCCACAAAGATTGACCAAAAGTCCGAGCCCTTTGTGGGATGCCAGCGCAGGCACATATCTAATCGTGACACCCACAGACTTAATGCCATTGCTGAAAACGTTTATCAATTGGAAAAGCCAACAAGGGTTCAACGTAGAAACGATGATAATGGAAACAAGCGAAGGCGACAGCATAAGACAAAAGCTTATCGCACGATACCACTCTTCTACACCACTGACTCCTGCCCAAAAATATGTGTTGTTGATAGGCGATGTGGACAAGCTGGAGGCCATAACGGGCAAGCACAAGCCTAGTGGACTGAATACTCACCGAACCGACTTGTACTACGGAGAATACACGGGCGACTATATTCCAGAGGCTTTGGTAGGTCGATTGGCGGTACGGGATTCGACTGAGCTAAAAATTGAACTGGAGAAAATTATCAGTTATGAGAAAGGACTTTTTGCCCGAAGCAAAAATATATTGCTGGCCGCAGGGCATGAGCAACGAAGCTCGGCACCAATATCCACCAACGGGCAGGTGAATTATCTTTCCAAAATGATGGCAGACTCGATAGAGCGAGCAGACACCATTTGTTTCAGAAATATCGAAGGCGACACCTGTGCTGACTCACTAAGAGCAGCTCTGGGGACAGCACTGAGCCTGGTGAACTACACCGGGCACTGCTTGAGAACTGGATGGAACAACCCGAGTGTGACACAAGCCACATTTGACTCTATAAGCAATCCTATCCCCACTGTATTTGTGAACAATTGCTGCCTATCAAACGCCTTCAATGGGGATTGTTTCGGCGAGCAACTGATGCGCATGCCGATTGGAGGTGCGGTGGCCTCCTTGGGAGCCACCAATGAAACCCTTTGGGATGAGGATTATTATTGGGCCATTGGTGCAAAATACCCACTTACTATAAACCCCACATACGATGACGATACACCAGGAGCATTCGACCAATTGTGGCAGGGCGGGCAATATGACTATGATAACGTATCCATCGGAGCACTGAACTATGCCGGTTGCAGCGCAGTGAGTATGGCAGGGTCGCCCTATGATGCATTCTATTGGGAGATATACAATCTGCTTGGCGACCCGTCAATGACTCTATTTTTGGACGCGCCCGACACGCTGTTCATATCCATGGCAGACACCATTTATGCTGGCGCTTCAACAATACGAGTCAACACCCTCCCCTATGCCAGAGTGTCCGCCACACAGGATGAACGGTTGCGGGGAACAGCCTTGGCAGATGCCACGGGCCTGGCCGAGGTTCATCTCAAGCAAATGCTGATGGGCGACAGCATAACACTCACAGCATATCGACCTGGCGATATTTACGCCCAGAGGGTAATTCCAATTGAAGTGCCAACGGGAGGAATGATTGCCGCTGAGGTGGCTGTGAATAACTCGGGCAGCAGCATCACATTCTTTTTACATCACGTTGGGAATACAGTCCCATTGGGAGAGAAATTATTTTTCTACCAAGACTCATTAGATATTAGCCTGGGCGCACAAATGCGCAGAAGTATAAGTTATGATATCCCCCACTTGGCCAATGGTGAATGTGACACGCTAAGTATTGACACGTTGCACCTAGAATGGGGTAAATACCCCTATTTGGCAGCACACCTGGCTATGATTCACCAAGGAGACACTTATGCCGTACAGCCCATCATGGCACCACTAATGGACAAGAGTCCTAAGCTGCAACAATTGAGGATTGGCGACAACACCAAAAATTTGAAACCTGCTGAGCCTTTTGTATTGGAAGTGACATTGAGCAACGAGGCAGATTCCGTATGCTCAGCTATTAGCAACCCGACAACCGATAATCAGGTCACTTACCTTCTTCCGATAGTGGCAAGTGATAGTCCAATAGGCACTCAAATAGACTTCAGCCCACATTTAGGGAAATGGAGCAAAGATTACTCGGGCTGGATTATCCACCACCAAGCCATAGAGGATTGGGAAAGCGGTGATTGGACAAACTATCCCTGGGGAACAGGCGATGCCTGGCCATGGATGATGGACAACACAAAAGCGCATACAGGACTATTCTCTGTGCGATCCCACCCTATCCACGACAACCAGAGATCAATCTTAACCCTCTCCATTACTACGCTGACAGATGATTCAATCAGTTTCTATCTCCAAGTGGACAGCCAATCGGGTGACTGGTTGTATTTCTATGTGGACGGTATCAATAGAGGGCGATGGAATGGGGGAACTGATTGGATGAGATATGCAAGACTGATACCCGCTGGCAAACATTTGCTACAATGGGTATATCAAAAAGACGCTTCGGGAGCAGCATCAGACGATTGCGCAAGAATTGACGACATTCGACTGCCACTGGCATGGTGGGACAGGCCATGCGGAGCCAACGTAATAGATTCTAGTAATACTGTAGGCGTGGCAACGATTGACCCCACGCCAATAGCACTAGATATACACCCTGTGCCCGCACGGGAAAAGATAATTATCACGAGTGAACCTGATAATAAAAACAGATGGATAACCATTTACGACAATTACGGAAGGTGCTTGGAAAAAATAATATTTCCCAAAAATTGCCAGTCCATACAATATTCCACCTCAAATCTACGTTTAGGAATATATACTGTGACTTTGAAATCCGATTATGGGTGTAAAAGTCAGAAAATAATAGTGACACGATAAGCAAGTTATGATACAGACCGACAGTCTTCTTCCATACACACCTCCGGCCGACACGGCTCAGTCCCACGAAGGTTATCTCTGCGTGTATGATTCGCTCTTTACCCCATTGGAACAAGCCGAACCGGTTATTCGCAAAAGCCTCTTCACCCACCATCAATTGCAAGTGAAAACCAGCCACGAGATTACCATCAACAGAACCCATGCCCCGGGATGGATGCTAGGGTTGATTGCGATATCCATTCTTTTGGTTTGCATATTCTTGCGCAACAAGCAAATCAGGCTTATAAACCTGGTGCAAGCTGCGCTGGACCACCGAGCACTGGACCGACTGCTGAGAGACACAAACCTCACCCACCCTATGGATTTATCACCTGTGGCCCTCATTGCTTTGCTCCCACTATCGCTGATTGGATACCACTGCCTGCTTTCTCACTCTAGCAACCCACTCTATGACATTCTCCATTATTTATTATTCCTGCTATTGGTAATAGTCATATACTTTACCCGAAACGGACTATTACGGCTATTGGGCGGAGCATTCTACAATTCCGAATCCGTGGGCGTGTATATAGCCAATAACTATATCTACCATTTCCTATATGGCATTGTGGCTACAGCGATGGCGTTCTTTGTGTGCTATACAGGCGATGCTAGCAATACCTTTGCCGTTATCTTCTGCGGAATTATCGGTGTTTTGCTTCTCTTCAGGTTTTTCAAAGGAATGCAAATAATTTTAACACTTTCAAAATCTTCAAAATTGTTTTTATTTTACTATCTTTGCATCCTCGAAATTGTGCCAATGGCAATCGTTGCAAAGATTGCAATTTCGTATTAGTTAGTAAATTGTGGAAAAGAAAAACAGTTTCATGAAAGTCAAAAAAATCCTCATTTCGCAGCCCGAACCGGCAGATTTGGAGAAATCTCCCTACAAAAACCTGATTACAAACCACGGTGTTGACATTACTTTTTACAAATTTTTTGAGGTAGTTGGACTTACCGCTTCCGAATTCCGCAAAACACGCATCCACCTTACTGAATATACTGCTGTAATTTTCAACAGCAAGAATTCTATTGACCACTTTTTCCGTTTGGCCAAAGAGTTGCGCGAGGTGATTCCTGACACAATGAAATATTTCTGTTCATCTGAGGCAATCGCTCTCTATCTGCAGAATTATATACAATACAGAAAACGTAAGATTTTCTTCGGAAATCAATATTTTAGCGATCTCGTTGAAATATTGGGAAAGCATCGTGACGAAAAGTTCTTATTCCCCTGCTCCGATGAGAAACAGACTGAATATACGAAACTATTAGATAAATCTAAATTCAAATACACCAAAGCCACGATGTACACCTCGGTACCTCGAGACTTAAAACAATTCGACCTCACCAAGTTTGACCTCGTGTGCTTGTTCTCCCCTATTGGAGTAAGATCACTGATCAAAAATTTTCCTGATGTGGCCAAAATGGGTGTAAATATTGCAGCCTTTGGTACCTCAACTCACGCCGCCCTTAAGGCAGCAGGTATAAAGCTCACCGTGGCTGCACCCACCAAAACATCGCCTTCGATGGCTATGGCTGTGGAGAACTACATTACTGGCAAAGGACAAGACGACCAGGTAATCACTCGTCCCAACGCTAAAAAAGAGACACACACAACCCGCGGCACATCTACTACTTCCTCAACAACGACGCGCAAACCCAAATCAGTTTTTGCCAACAAAGCCAAATACAAACAGCTCCAAGAAGAGCGTAAAGCTCAAGCAGCAGCACGCCGTGCAGAACGTCAGGCTGCAAAGGAAGCTAAAGCAGCGGCTGAGGCTAAAGCAGCGGCTGAACTGAATCAAAAAGCAGAATAATACTTATACCATAAAGCCACCGTGTACTCGTTTCCCAAACAAGAGCATCTCTGTAGCAAGAAACTCCTTGACGAGCTCTTCAATCGCGGCCATCGTTTTATGGTATTCCCTTATAGCGTTCATTGGGCATTATGTCAAGCAGATGAGCTACCACCTCAAGTGGTAGCTCAAGTGCTTATTGCCACTTCCAAAAAAAAGTTTCATCATGCTGTGGACCGCAATCATGTGAAACGTCTCACCCGTGAATGTTACCGCCTTCACAAACCAGAATTAATTCATTATCTTCAAGACAATGGCCACAAACTACTCTTGGCGATCAACTACATACACCCACAGGTATTTAACTACTCGACGCTCTATCGCAAATTTGACAAACTAATCCCTCAGCTGATTAGAGAGATAGACAAAACCATCTCGAAAAACGCCTCATGCACCCAATAGTACGCTGCTGGCAGTGGCTATGTCATGGGATCTATACTGCCTGGAAATTGTTTAGCAAATTATTAGCTCGATTGATGTTGGGCCTAATATGGATTTACCGCAATTGCATTTCCCCTTTTACCCCACCTGCATGCAGATATACTCCTACATGCTCTCAATACGCTGTTGAAGCGATTCGTAAGTATGGGCCTTTTAAAGGTGGTTGGTTGGCATTTAAGCGCATTCTACGATGCAATCCATGGGGAGGATCGGGGCATGACCCAGTACCCTAAAACAAATTGACAAATTCAATGATAGGGTCACTCTCTACAAAATAAAAATAGGCCGCCTAAGGCGGCCTATTTTATAATATACGGTAAATATTAATACTCTCTAACAAGGCGAACAGAGCAACCAGTGGAATAATTCATAGTGTTCTGCATAGCGTTGTCGCCAGCACCAATGTGGAAAGAATAAGCGTGGGAACCATCGATATGAGAGGAAGTCCAATAGTTACCCAGTGCATTAATACTAGAAGTGCTGCTACCATTGCGGCTACCAGCAGCGGGCAGGAAAACTGCACCAGCAGCCTCCATAAGAGCCCAATCTTCGGCACTATAAACATTAGTGAGGAATGAGTCATTAGTGTTGACAAAGGTCAAACCAGCAGGGCAAGTCCAGTTGTCAGGAAGTAAAACATATCCAGCAGTGCTTACAACAGTGGCCATACCTCTGAGCATAGTAGCATTGGGACGGAGAGTTAACAGGTAAGTCCACTCGCTATAGGTGAGAGTGCGCCAAATACCGGCCTGATTGCCACCATTGATAATACGGTTGTAGAAACCCCAGTCGGCATTAGCATAAAGGCCAGAAAGGTCATCGCCATCGGTGGATTCGGTGTATTCACTATCATTAGTAGAAGTTTCATAGGGCATGTAACGACCTGCACCGCCATCCCAGCCACTGGTACCATAACCGAATAAGTCAACCCAAGAATTGCAATAAGCCATCATCACAACATTATTATTGGCGCTACCGGCGATATCATACTGATTGGTGGAGAAACGCCAAGTCTTTACACGAGGACGATACTGGAGATTGCCTTGAGAGAACTTAACACGATTGGTAGTGCTTACACTGAAAATGCCAGGAAGGGAACCTTGAATTTCGGGATGTTCAAGTTCAAAAATACGGTCATTAGCACGATCCAACTGGCTCTGGAGTTCGCTAACAACAGAATCCATAACGTGGTTGATAGAGTCGATACGACCATTGAGTATTACTACACGGGCATCAACATAAGCTTTATTGACTGCATCCTGAGGATCCACAGGAGTGGAGAGGTTGCGAATACGACTATTTGCACGGTTATTGATAAGAAGCACATCAGCAAGCCCCTGAGATTCGCCAGTGATGAAACCAAGGTCATTATTGAATTGGCTGAGATTGGTGGGGCGACCAGTGATGCTGTCCCAAGACATGGTAGTGGGATGATGAACAACAGCATAGGAACCACCAGTGAGACGGATGGTATCGCCATTTTGAGAGAGAGCGATATCGTTTGCTGTGAGGTAGCCTAAATCATTATTGAACTGGCTAAGATTAATTGGACGACCAGTAATGCTATCCCAGGGCATGGTGGTGGGGTGATCAACAACTACATAACTATTACCGAAGAAAATGGTGTCGCCATTGCTGGTGATGCTAAGGTCATTGAAGAACTGGCTTAAATTAGTAGGACGGTTGGAGATACTATCCCAAGAAACAGAACTGTTACCTGAGGGAAGAATAACATAGCTACCACCGGTAAGGAACAGTGTATCGCCATGACGAGTGAGCTCAAGTGACAAATCGTTGGTGAACTGACTGAGACTGGTAGGACGTCCAGTGATGCTATCCCAAGGCATGGTAGTGGGGTGGTGAACTACAACAAAACTACCATCAGTAAAGAAGATGGTATCACCGCTCTGGCTAAGTGAGAGGCCTAAATCATTGACAAATTGACTAAGGTTGGTAGGACGGTTTACAATACTATCCCACTCAATAGTGCCATTATTGGAAGGCAATACAATATAACTACCACCTGTCAAGAAAATGGTATCACCGTGACGGGTAAGGAAAATGTCGTTAGCGGTAAGGAAGTTCTGATCGTTGAAGAACTGGCTGAGCATGGTTGGATGGCCAATGATACTATCCCAAGGCATGGTAGTGGGGTGATGAACTACAACATAGCTACCACCAGTGAGTCGAATAGTATCATCACTTTGAGTAAGTGCAATATCATTAGCGGTAAGGAAGTTCAAATCGTTGAGGAATTGACTAAGACGAGTAGGTGCGTTGCGCAAGCTATCATAACGGAAACCCCAATTACGGAAATAAGGATCACGCTCATTGTAGTTAACTACAGATTCTGCAAAATTTGCATACTGAGCATAAGGAACTGACATG
Source organism: Bacteroidales bacterium (assembly GCA_024400505.1). Classification (GTDB taxonomy): domain Bacteria; phylum Bacteroidota; class Bacteroidia; order Bacteroidales; family P3; genus Colimorpha. Next base: position 28,372 of record JAKSMP010000022.1, read on the forward strand.
ATCTTCTGAGCAGTAGAAAGCGAGTAGTCAGCGCCACCTTGAGGGTCAAGTTCGGATACAAGGAAATAGGGACCATTACCCCATTCAATGGATGAGAATTGACTATTACCCTCGCCAACATTAATAGTGAAAAGACCATTATCATTGGTACTAATACGTTCAACCTGGGTATAAACCACAGGGCCATTCTCGTCATATTGGCGAATAGTGATTCGCACACCAACTGCACGTCTGTTCATCAGCTGACCTGCAGTATTTCGAGCCACGGCTTGATAGGTAAAGCCCTTAGGCACCTGTGCATACACGGTGCAGCTGAAGGACAAAATCAAAAGTAAAACGGTTAAAATCTTCTTCATATTAATATTTTATTATTTTGCTTTGATAATTTTGTAAACGTTCATCTGGGTTTTATCAGCATTGTAAACCTGGAGCATATAACTGCCTGCGGGGTACGATTGAAGGTCGATCTGTTCCTGACCTCCCTGATAAGAACCTTGGTAGATGACTTGACCGTTTGTATTATACAGCGTGTACTTCAAAAGTTCCATTTCCTGATTTGACTCAATAATCACATGATCATAAGTTGGATTGGGGAAGATGGACATGTTGACATGCAACGGATCAATATTTTCGTAGCGCTCATTGTCACGTGGTGTGAAAGGTTGTTGAACACCTTCAGTATATGATTGAGTAATGTTAACCACAGTGATTGCACGAGCTACAGAAGTTTGGGTTGCGATTTGCCCAGCACTAAAACTTAGAATCGCACTGTTGTTCTGTGCATCGCCACCACAGAAGGTAATGGCGGACTGAGCACGAAGACCAAACATACATCCTGCAAAAATAAACACAAAAAGCAATGTGAATCTTGATAGATTACTATTTTTCATTTTTCAATTTATTAATATTTTCCAGCAGATTCATCAGTAAGTTTAACACCCACATTCAAGACCTCAATTTCCACGCGGCGATTCTTTTCATGGCCTTCCTCAGTACCGCTCTCATCAATCGGGAAATGTTCACCATAGCCCTCAGGAATTAGACGATCGCGACTGATACCGAGAGAAGCAAGAAATTCGACAACAGATTTAGCTCGTTCAAGCGAAAGCCAATCATTATACTCGTCGGAACCTCGGCTGTCTGTATGACCCATAATTTTGACTCGCATTTCTGGGAATAACTTCATCATCTGTGCCACGTCTCTTAATGGAGGTTTGGAAACGTCTCTTAAAATTGCTTTATTAAAGGCGAAATGAATATTGAACAAACAGATACGTTTGTCGCTAACATCTTCACCTAATACTAGGTAAGCCATGAATTCTTTAATACTATAGCAATCTTTGACAACATAATTATCACGTGATACTATAGGCACATTCGGTTCTTCGGGGCAGACCGTATCATACTGTATAATAGTGTCATGAACAGGAGATTCAACCACAATGTAAACAGTGTCATGGATTGAATCGGAAACAATTAAAGTATCTGTTCTCTGAACGATTGGTTTTTCTGTATTTTTCTTCCAACTACCATCAATTGGGAATCCCAATCTCATAGCAACCTCAATGCCTCTATTCTTACGGGCACCTTGCCAAAGGTCTTTTGAAGCTAATGGGTTATCAATAATTGAACGATCAGATTCAATTACATTAGGATTAGCATATCTTTCTCTGTTGGCAAAGGTATTAAGAAATCCCATATTGTAGCCACCTTCCAAAGAAACCATTATAGGATAACCTTTAGCTTTAATAAGGTAGTCAAAACCTGCACCAAACATTACAGAAGCATCAATATCTCTTACATTGGCATTGGTACTTTGAACTGTAACTCCGTCAAAGTAATCAATTTCATCACGATAGTAAACACTTCCATCAAATGCCATGCCAACTTGAGGTACAACCATCAAATATGGAGAGACCCTAGAATGCTTAAAACGAATATTTAATGTGAGGGGAAGTCTAAAATCAATATATTTGGTTTCAAAACTATATTTTACATCACACCAAGTCAAAGAATCTCCTCTTGAGATATAAGTAACTTCTGGACGGATTGAGAATGGACTATTTCCCAATTGGAATTGACCATAAATACCTATTATACCAAAATACTGGGGATGATGCTTATAAACATCATAATAACCGATATTGTCAACATCAGAAAAAACGATATTAGAATAATTAACGCCTCCACGAATACCCAAAAGATGTTTGGGGAAATTATATACTTTACGTTCTTTCTTTTGTTTGACTGGAACAGAGATAGTTGTATCAGTCCTTGTGGAATCAATCTTTACTGAATCTGTTTGAGCATTAGCAAAACTACATGTAGCAGCTAATAGAATGCACGATAAAAATAAACGCTTCATATTCAAGTATTTGATATTCACCTTTCAAAATATTAGATGAATAATCAACAATATAATTAGCAAAATAATAATGAACAAAAACTATAATTTATGAGCTAGACTATCTCCATCATTCCAAATACGATAAGTACCTATTTCGGGGACTTGAGAAGAATAGAAAAGCGATCTACCCCATTTATCTAAAACCACATAGGAATATTGACAATTTTTAAGCCCTCCATCTTGTACAATACCTGAAATTGCAGTTGCGAGCTTACACCAATACAACGTATCGCCACGAGAATCCAACTTTGTCACAAGAGGTGTGCTATACATGGTAAAACTACTATCATGACCGATTAATCTTGCATATCTTCTATCGCTATAAACTGTATCTTGCTGTATTTCGAAATATTCAATAAAACCTCTCTGCTTCTGATTTGAAAACTCAAATGTCAAGTCATAGAAATTGTTCACATATTCATCAGAGGCATACGCCAAAACCATGGGAGACATTTTATATCTACCCTCTAATCTGCCATCAAGTATTTCACTATTGAACACACCCTCATTAATTACGAATCCGTGTGCCTGCATTGAATCTTGAATATCAAGAGCAATTACAGAATCAGGAATTGTTCGCTGTGGTACTGGTAATACCAAGGTTTCTGAGCCTTCTTTCTGACAAGAAACACTAAATAAAGGCAATATTGCAACACTCATTATTGCAGATAACCTTTTAATTATCTTAAACATAAATCAAATTATATAATTAATAAACTTGTGCAAAATTACGAATTTTAATTCAGCTAACAAATTATTTATGATAATTTATATATTTAATATATTATGCAGGATTCGAGAGTAACCGAATCCTGCATAATACATTTTGGCTAAATAATTACTTTAAATAAGTCTCGTAATAGTCAAACATTTTCTCGTAGAGATGTAACCTATCGTAACCTCGAACATTATGTTCATGATGAGGATAAACAAAATAATCGACCTGCTTGCCCGCCTTGATACATGCATCAATAAACTCAATACTATGTTGCCAAACCACAGTATTATCCTCAGCACCGTGAATGACAAGAAGGCGACCCTGTAAGTCCTTAGCTTTTGATGTAAGGCAATTTTTAGCATAGCCTTCGGGATTCTCTTGTGGAGTGTCCATATAACGCTCTCCATACATGATTTCGTACCACTTCCAGTCAATAACTGGGCCACCGGCGCAACCAACTTTGAAGATCTCAGGATGAGCCAACTTAAGGCTAATGGTCATAAAGCCACCAAAGCTCCAACCTTCTACACCCATTCGATCTTTATCGACAAAGGGCAAAGATTGGAGAAATTTGACACCTTCCATCTGGTCAGCCATCTCGATTGTGCCAAGCTGGCGATGCGTGCAGCTTTCAAACTCAAAGCCACGGTTGTCTGTTCCGCGATTGTCAACGGTGAATACCACATATCCTTGCTGGGCAAGGAAAGTGAAATAAAGATTGCCACCACCCAGCCAAGTATCAGTGACAAGCTGACTGTGGGGACCACCATAGACATATACAAGGGTAGGATATTTCTTGCCAGGTTCCATGTGAGGAGGAGTGATGAGTCGGTAGTAGAGGTCGGTCTTGCCGTCAGCGGCCTTGATGCTGCCCATCTCAATGCCGGGCATGGCGTAGTCGGCCAAGGGATTGCTGAGCTGATAGAGGGTGGTAAGTTCTTTGCCTTTGACGATATCGATGACCTTGGCGGTACCGGGGTTTTCAACACTGTTATAGATGTCGATCATTGTGGTGCCGGCAGGGTTGATGATGACTGTGTGGGTGCCCTTGGCGGGGGTGAGAAGAGTCATTTGGCCTGTGGCCAGGTTGACTTTGTATGCAGCTCGGCCTGTGGCACTCTCTTTGTTGGCATAGATGAAAATATTTTCGACCTTGGCATCGAAACCTATAAAACCTTCGACCTCATAGCTGCCCTTGGTGACCTGTTTGAGGAGCTGTCCATCGGTATTGTAGAGATAGAGATGTTTGTAACCATCGCGAAGACTGAACCAGAGGAACTGATCAGGGTGACTCGGAACGAAAATCATAGGGTCGCAAGGCTCAATATAGCGTGAATTTGCTTCTTCGAAGAGTATGGTATCGAACTCTCCATCGGTCACATTGTAGCGTTCAAGCCACATATGGTTTTGCTCACGGTTTATTTTTGCGATATAAAGGTAATCCTCTAGGGGTGACCAACTGAGATTGGTGAGATAGTTTTCTCTCTCATCAATGCTCTCATCGCGACGGCTGTCAAGGTATAAAACAGAATCTTTAGCTACATTATATATGCCCACGGTAACCTCATGGCTCTTCATACCAGCCATGGGGTATTTGAAAGGTTGTTCGCGAGCGATGCGAGCTGTGGTGTTCACCATGGGATAGTCAGTAACCATGGACTGATCCATGCGATAGAAAGCAAGGAGATTACCTTGGGGTGACCAAAAGGTGCCTTTATTAATGCCGAACTCGTTGCGATGTACGGACTGTCCATAAACGATGTCTTGATCGGATTCGTTCGTAATTGCAATGGATTTTCCGGCGTTGAAAACAAAAAGATTGTTGCCCATGGTGTAGGCGGTTTTGAATCCTGATTGCTCAACATCGTGGTTACAAGCATCCTCATCAGTGGGATAGTTGGCCATGCATGCAAGGGTTTTCTTGGTCAAATTGTATTGCAGGATTTTACCAGCAGTGCTGAAACGAACTTCCTTGGCATTGACAAATTCAATGGAAGGGACATAGGTCAAGTTGTCCATGCTAGCAGCTGACATAGCCTTGTTGAGCTGGCTAAGTGTGAGAATTGGCTTCACCTTACCCGGCTGGCCGTAATAGACCACGGTGTCTTGAACATAGGCAGTCTGGTTGGTGCTGCCGACGAACTGCAACCCTCTTATAGTAGGACGAGGATACAAAGTTCCAGTCATAAGTTGCTTAGAACTAAGCATCTTATTCTGCGCAAAAACGCTGACTGAGATAGCCAGCGTCAGAGCTAAAAAGATATATCTTTTCATTATAGTACTATTAATAATTTTTCCAATTACGCATACGTAGGTTGAAAACTCCGAAGAAGGCCTCTTTAAAAATCTTCATACTCATCTTAGAGGTACCGAGCACACGATCGGTGAAGATGATGGGCACTTCGTAGATATTAAAACCAAGTCGGGTAGCGGTATATTTCATTTCAATCTGGAAGGCATAACCGACGAACTTAACCTTATTGAATTTCATTTTCTCCAACACCCTTCTATTATAGCAGACATAACCTGCAGTGGCATCCATAACCTTCATTCGGGTAACCATACGGACATATACCGAAGCAAAATATGACATCAACAAACGCCCCATAGGCCAATTGACAACACTAATTTTGCCATCCACATAACGAGACCCAACCACTACGTCCCCTTTACCTGCTGAGCAAGCCTCATACAAACGAGGCAAATCTTCGGGATTGTGAGAAAAGTCGGCATCCATTTCAATCATGAACTGATAGCCATGCTCTAATCCCCAACGGAATCCATCCAAGTAAGCAGTACCAAGACCTAGTTTTCCTTTACGCTCTTTAATAAAGAGTCTATTCGGAAATTCATGCATAAGACGCTTGACAATATCGGCTGTGCCATCAGGAGAATTGTCTTCAATAATAAGCATATCAAAAGACTTATCTAAAGAAAACACCTTACGGATGATATTCTCTATATTTTCTTTCTCATTATATGTGGGTGTAATGATAAGTGTATCATTCATAATATCAATATTTTTTATTACTTTCAATTATTACGATTAACCTGTTGAGAGACAATCTTATTATGTCTAACAAGCATAGAAAGAATACCAAGCCAACCCAAAATATTCCCAACACAATTAGCAACCAAATCATTTACATCATATCCCCTATAGGGCAATATGGCTTGTCCAAATTCTGTGATAAAACCGATAATGAGGGCGGAAATCAATATGCGCCACGCACGTTTGTCCAACCAGTCAGCTAAAAAAAGTGGACATACGACATATATACACGCATGCAAAAGATGATCTAATCGAAGACCAAAGATATGGTTGTTCAATACTAGTCCTAGACCATTCAGAGGTGCCCACATTAATATGGCAAGCAGGATGAAATAAAGAGCTGCCAAACGCTTACGACCCTCTTGATTGAATAGCTTTACAACAAACTGCTTTGTGCGTTTACGTCGCAAGACTCTGCGGGAATCGGTCCTAAACTGATCTGACTCAACTGAAATAGATATACCATCTTTTTTTTCAAGAATCGTCAACTTTGCAAGTACATCTTCTCTTGAAACACGTTCATAATGGTAGCAATTGTCTCCTTGAAACACGAGCACATCACCATCAATACGCATCAAACGATGAATGATGAAATGGCCATTTAACACAAACATATAAATTTCAAATGGAACACAATCCTCATCATCAGACATTGGTCGAAGTGTAATTTTATCACCATCCCCATGTATCAATGGCAACATACTAGTACCACCAAACATCATTTTTACAGCTTTACCCTCTTTAAGAAGTTCACACATCTCTAAAAGGATAAAATTGTGTATATCATTCGGAAGTGTAATCGATGTCTTTTCTTGTTCCATCACTATTTAATGGGGCCGAATATTGCATTGTGGCTAGTCCAAGCAGCTGCCTCATCAGGCAAACACTCCAAATGGAATACAGGAACACATTCCAAGACATTAGACAACAAACCCATTAATAAATCTTGGAAATGCTGATCTTGGGACAATGCTGGAGGAAATGAAGGATGAACTGAGGCAAAAGCGGACAGAATATTTTGACGATGAATCTTATTATACGGAGCCTGAGACAATCTAATTGCAGCTGCCAATGGGAAACGCAATTGATGATAGCAATGAGTTTTGCCACTCCAAGGTGATCCATATACCACTGCCTCGCCATTTTCGAATGCGAGCACAGGGCTATCGTCATTCAACAAATGCGTATCAGGAATGTGGTTCAACCAAAGACGAGTGTGGGTACTTTTACCTGTACCAGATTCGCCTAAACAAAGTACGGCTTTACCTTGATGCACTACACATGAAGAATGTATTAGCACCATATTACTAGAAGCCGACATCATACCAAGCGCCATCCACAAAGCGAAACGAAGATGCATTGGATTACGGCCACATGTACCTTCTACTACGTTACTGCCAATCTTATACCGCATATACAATGGGCAATCATCAGGAGAAGCGACCAAGCTCATCGAAAAATAATAGACATCATCTTTCTTAAAAAAGAAACTATTCGTGTCAGTCTCATTATCTTCTATTTCATAAAGCTTCTCACTATCGGCAGGAATAGAAAAAGTATGGCCGAACACAACCTTCCATTCAGGCTCTTGATCTTCAACACAAAAAACAGGAAAACCTGGAGTATTCTTCAGAGCTGCGCATTCAACATCACCTTCAACTTGGAAAAGATGACCAGCAATTGAATATGTGAGTTTATCTGCCATACAAATAATTATTCAGCTAGTAGCAAACCATTTTCCTGAAGAACCATTACCCAAGACTCAGCATCCTTACGAGCTACAGATTCTTCGACTTCATAATTATCCAATAAAACATTTACAGCATCATCAACAGTAAAATCCTTTGACAACAAAGAATTCCACATAAGAAGAGCAGAATCGTTGAATGCAATTACGCGTGTCATGTCGGCACTTGATTTGCCTTGTAACAAAATGATATTCTCGCCCGCCACAGTACGGACCTTAAAAATAGGATTAATTTTCATGATGCAAAGATACAACTTTTTTTTGAAATAATACAAATATTTAATAACAAAAAACTTATGAAACGTGTTTATCAGCTAGAAAAAGCCCCAAAAAGAGAACTACTGCAACATTTAAAACGAGTCATTTCATAAAGAAAATAAAGAAAATAATCAAAAATAGGTCGAGACCTTAAGTGCTCCATACA
>JAKSMP010000023.1 GCA_024400505.1 Bacteroidales bacterium
ACCAAGTTAGTGACCAAGTCAGTGACCAAGTTAGTGACCAAGTTAGTGACCAAGTCAGTGACCAAGTTAGTGACCAAGTCAGTGACCAAGTTAGTGACCAAGTTAGTGACCAAGTTAGTGACCAAGTCAGTGACCAAGTTGGTGACACCTTACAGATTAGGCTTAGTCCTAATCAAAAGAAACTGCTACAACTCATAAAAGGCGATGTCGCCATGGCTGAAATGATGTCATTTCTTGGTTTGGCAAGTCGCAGTTATTTCCGCCAACATATCCTATCACCGCTTATTAAAAACCAGTTCATCACGCCCACACAGACTGACAAACCTAATAGTTCCAAACAGAAATACCGGCTTACCCCACAAGGCAAAGTCATATCCGATAAATTAAAACGCTCAAATAACACGAAGCCATGATAATCATAGAATCAAAAAGAAAGAAAATAGAGACGCTGCAGAAGCTTTACCCAGGGGCTGTGATTGCTGACGTGACAAGCAAGTCGGACAATGCACAGTTGGTGAAGCTGAGTCCTTTCTACCCCCATGGTGGCATACCTGTGCCCAACTCGCATGGGGTGAAAGCCGCTTGTGTGGAAGCCATCTGGCAGGGGCTGAAGGTGTTTGAATCGTACGGGGTGGATGTGACGATGTTTGGCAACGACACGATGAAGAACATCAAGCGCACTGTGCGCAAATACGGCAAGCCCCTAGGCCACCAGTACGGCTTGGACAGCATCGAGCTGCTAGACTATATCACGGCACGTAAGAAGATTTATATCCCCGCCTATCAATGGGTGCTGGAGAACAAGGTGCAGGACATCATAGCCCGACTGCGGGAGGCCTCGAAGACCAAGACCATAGTGCTGCTGGACTATGAAACCAACGCCGATGTAGATAACCCCAAGAAACCCTTATCACATGCCGCCTTGATAAAGGCTTATGTGGAAGGCACATATCCCTTTGGACAGAAAACCAAAGACATCAACCAACTGAACCTATTCAACTAATACTATTATAATATGAACAAACGCAGTAACTGGGAGGAATTCAAAGCCATCCTCGACCAACACCATATCACCAAGTTGTATCATTTTACAGACCGAGACAACTTGGAGTCCATCATCAAGCATGGTGGCTTGTTCTCGTGGGGCGACTGCCAAGACCAAGGCATCAGCATAGCCAAGCCCGGCGGTGGCGGCCCCGGTTCGCTATCGTGGGGACTGGACCAGCGGGCAGGGCTGAGCCATTATGTGCGGGTGAGTTTCACCACCCAGCACCCCATGATGTATGTGGCCATGAACGAGGGCCGCATCAGCAACCCCGTAATCTTGGAGATTGACCCCAGCGTGATATACGACACCGAGACCCGCTATGCCAACATGAACGCCACAAGAGGCGAAGCGAATGTGGGTAATACGTTGAACGATTTCAAGAGCATACATTTCAACTCGGTGAAGGCTCGCAAGCACTTTGACTTGGATGCCGACGAGCAGCCCTACTTCCAGGCCGAGATATTGGTGAAGGGCAAGATACCGCTGTCGGCTATCACCAACATTGGCAATTTCGGCATACCCATTCCCAATCAGCCTCAGGCATTGCAGAGCAAGAACGCCTACACCGCCCGCATTGACCGTGAGCATCCCACGGCATTTATCTTCTTGGTGGATCAGAGCGTGTCGATGAAGCGACTGACAACCTTCAACGGCGAGGATATGACTATGTCGGAAGCTGTGGCCAGAATTGTCAATGGCCAAATAAACGAGTTGATACAACGCTGCGTGAAGAGCGACGAGACAAGGCACTACTTCGACATTGCCGTGATAGGCTATGGCGAGGAGGCTTACTCGGCATGGCAGGGCGACTTGGCGGGGCGCGACTTCGTGACTCCACAAGAAATCAGAGACAACCCCTACCGCAAAATAACGGTGCGCGAAGAGGTGCGCACCCGCAAGGGTATCAGTGTGAAAGAGGTGGAGAAAAACCAATGGATAGGTGCACGGCACGACGGCTCGTGGACACACATGCACCTGGCCTTCCGCAAAGCACAGCAGCTACTGGAGGTATGGATGGCAGACCATGCCGACAAAGACTGCTATCCGCCCACCATCATAAACATCACCGACGGCCAGTACAACCATGTGAGCCACGATGAGATGGCACAGGTGTCGAATGAGTTGAAGAGCCTCTTTACCAATGACGGCAATCTGCTGCTATTCAATGTGCATATTGTAGAAGGCAACAGCGAGGCTGTGGCGTTCCCCGCCACCGCAGGCGAGCTGAACGGCAACGGCTATGGCGAGAAACTGTTCAATATGTCAAGTCTGCTGCCATTGAACTATAATGAGCAAATCCGCCAGTTGTTTGGAGATGACAAGCAAGCCGATATACGCTATCGCGCCATGGGCGTAAACACCGGCATGGAGCACTTGGTGAAGATGATGAAGATTGGCACCCTGTCGAGCACTTGGGTAAACAACAACCAATAGTCATGAGCAAAGGAATGACCCTGGCCAAGCCCCGCGAACATCTGGCCAACGAAGATGCCATATTGGTGGCAGAGAACTGCATAGCCGTGTCGGACGGCGCAGGAGGTTGCGGCGTGTTTGCCAATGAGTGGTCGGCATATCTGTTGGCCAACCTGCCGCAAGACAGACCTTTGACCAAATACGAAGAACTGAACGAATGGATAGACCAGATATGGGAACCATTCTACGAAGCACATGAGGAGAAGGCCAAGCTGGGCGATGCAATGCTGGTGCAGAAATACTACAATGAGGGCTCTTTTGCCACCTTGGCTGCGGCATGGAAGATAGACGAAAAGCATTGCCGTTGGATGAGCTATGGCGACAGCGTGGTGTTTCATTATTCATCCAAGAACAAGACTTTGGAGCACAGCTTCACCCAGTTGGCAGATTTCTCAAAGCCACCGCATCTGATTAATTGCAAAGACCCTTTAGCCGAAGAAGGATTTCGCTCAGGTGTGTTTGAATTAGATGAAACATCGATGGTGTTTGCGGCAAGCGATGCGCTGTCGCACTACATCTTGATGTGCTATGAATTGGTACATTGTGGAGACTATTACGAAGAACTGATAGCCGAGCGGAATAGCGGCACTACCAATGGGCAGTTGCTGGCTGTGGCTGAGCAGATGCCGATGGATTTTGACAAAATGCTGGAAGATTTGTTGGCATCGGTAGAGTCGGTCGAGATGTTTGACTTGTATCTGCTAGCATTGCAGGAGAAAGGGGTGCTGGATAGAGACGATTATTCGTTGGTGATGATGGGATAGGAGGAAACAAGCCTCAGAATCAGCTTATAAGAAGCCACTAGAAAAGTTTATTTTTATATATGAAATATTTTTCTTAACTTTGTTGAGTTTAAGTGCTATGCACTATTGTTATTAAGTAAATAATAATGAATATTTTATAAAGATGGAAGAAAATACATCTCTTAATTTTTTGGAAGAAATTATCGAACAGGGATTGAACGAAGGTACTTACAAGTCCATTCTCACCCGCTTCCCTCCCGAACCCAACGGCTATCTGCACATCGGCCACTGTAAGTCGATTTGCCTTAACTTTGGCTTGGCCCAAAAATATGGCGGCAAGACCAACTTGCGCTTTGATGACACCAACCCCGTGAAGGAAGACACCGAGTATGTGGATTCTATCCAGCAGGACATCCGCTGGCTGGGCTTTGAATGGGCCAGCGTGCATTATGCCAGCGATTATTTCGACCAGCTGTATCTGTGGGCTGTAGAGCTTATCAAGAAGGGCCTTGCTTATGTTGACGACCAGACGCAGGAGCAAATACGCCTGGGCCGAGGCACTGTGACCCAGCCCGGCACCAACAGCCCCTATCGCGACCGTTCGGTGGAGGAGAACTTAGACCTCTTTGAGCGCATGAAGAATGGCGAATTTGCCGATGGAGAGAAAGTGCTGCGCGCCAAGATTGACATGGCTCACCCCAATATGCAGTTCCGCGACCCCATCATGTACCGCATCCTGCACGCCGAACATCACCGCACTGGCAACAAGTGGTGCATCTACCCCATGTATGACTACGCACACGGCCAGAGCGACTCTATTGAGAATATCACCCACTCAATCTGCACCCTTGAATTTGACATTCACCGCCCGCTGTACGACTGGTTTATCGAGCAACTGGGAATCTGGCCCAGCCACCAATATGAGTTTGCCCGCCTGAACATCAACTACACGGTGATGAGCAAGCGCAAACTGCTGCAGCTGGTGAAGGAGCATTATGTGAGCGGATGGGACGACCCCAGAATGCCCACTATCTGCGGTTTCCGCCGCAGAGGCTATACCCCTGAGAGCTTGCGCAACTTCTGCGAAGATATAGGAGTGGCCAAACGTGACAACATCATTGACTATGTGCGCCTGGAGAACAGTTTGCGCGATCACTTGAATAAGGTGGCCCAGCGCCGCATGGCTGTGCTGAACCCTGTGAAGCTGGTGATTGACAACTATCCCGAAGGCCAAGAGGAATTCCTCACCGCCATCAACAACCCCGAGTGCGAAGCCGACGGCACCCGCCAGGTACCTTTCAGCCGCGAGCTGTACATCGAACGCGAGGACTTTATGGAAGAGGCTCCCAAGAAATACTTCCGCCTGTCGCTGGGCAAAGAGGTGCGCTTGCGCTACGCCTACTTTGTTACCGCACAGAGCGTGGAGAAAGATGCCGAAGGCAACATCACCTGCATCCACTGCACCTACGACCCCGCCACCCGCGGAGGCGATTCGCCCGACGGCCGCAAGGTGAAGGGCACCCTGCACTGGGTGAGCGCCAAGCACGCTGTGGATGCCGAGGTGCGCATGTTTGACCGCCTATTTGCCACCGAAGCTCCCGACGATGTGGAAGAGGGAAAGACTTTCTTGGACAACCTGAACCCCGACAGCCTAAAGGTGCTGCAGAACTGCAAACTGGAACCTGCTCTGGCCGAGGCTCACATGGTGGTGAACGAGAAAGGCATAGAAGAGCCCCAGCGTTTCCAGTTCGAGCGCATGGGCTACTTCTGCACCGACCGCGACTCGAAAGACGGACACCTGGTGTTCAACCGTTCCTGCAGCCTGAAGGACACTTGGGCAAAAATAAATGGTTAATGGTGAGGAGTGAAAGGTGAACTGAGAAGAGAGAACGAACAAATCACCAGCCACCTAATAACTCCTAAATCTATAAAATCTAAACATAGAAACATGAAGGCTTCATATAAATGGTTACGTGAGTATGTCGATACCGAACTCACTCCCAACGAACTAGACAATCTTTTGACATTCAGTGGTCTCGAAATCGAGGGCGTGGAAAAGGTTGAAAGCATCAAGGGCGGACTTGAACATGTGGTGATTGCCCAGGTGCTCACCTGCGAGAACCACCCCGACAGCGACCACCTGCACCTGACCACCGTGGATGTGGGCGGAGACCGTCCATTGGAAATTGTGTGTGGTGCGCCCAATGTGGCCGCCGGACAGAAAGTGGTGTGCGCCACCATCGGCACCAAGATATACACTTCCGATACCGAATTCTATGAAATCAAGAAAGGCAAGCTCCGCGGCAAGGTGAGCGAGGGTATGCTTTGCGCAGCCGACGAGTTGCAGCTGGGCTCCAGCCACGACGGCATCATGGTGTTGCCCGACGATGCACCCGTGGGAATGCCCGCCAAGGAATACTTCCACTTGGAGGAAGACTATACACTAGAGGTGGCTATCACCGCCAACCGCAGCGACGCTACCAGCCACATTGGTGTGGCTCGCGACATTGTGGCCGTGCTGAATACTCGCGAGGGTGCCAATAAGAAAATCAACTGGCCCGAGGTGGCTGACCTCTCACAGGCAGCCGATACCACTGCCAACCCCATCAAGGTGACTGTTGAACGTCCAGACTTATGCCCCCGTTACACCGGCATCACTATGGAGAATGTGAAGGTGTGCGATTCGCCAAAATGGTTGCAAGACAAGCTCCGCACCATCGGCATCCGCCCCATCAACAACATTGTGGACATCACCAACTTTGTGTTGATGGAAGTGGGACAGCCTATGCACGCTTTTGATGCCGACAAAATTGCCGGGAATCACGTAATTGTGAAAACTTTGCCCCAGGACACTCCTTTTGTGACCTTGGACGGAGTGGAGCGCAAACTGGATGAACGCGACTTGATGATTTGCAACGAGCAGGAAGGCATGTGCATTGCCGGCGTGTTCGGCGGTGAGAAGAGCGGCATCACTAACCAGACCACACGCGTGTTCTTGGAGAGCGCATACTTCAACCCCATGTCGATACGCAAAACTTCCAAGCGCCACACTTTGAAGACTGACGCTTCGTTCCGCTACGAACGCGGTTGCGACCCCAATATCACTATGTGGGCACTGCAACGCGCAGTAAAGTTGATGCAAGAGCTGGCAGGCGCTACCGTGGCATCAAAGGTGGTGGATGTTTATCCCCAAGAGATCAAACGTGCCGAAGTGGATATCAACTTCGACCGCATCACCCGTCTGGTGGGACAGGAGATTCCTGTGGACGCTATCCGCACCGCACTCACTTCGCTGGACATTGAAATTGCTAGCGAGACTGCCGAGGGTATGCATATACTCATCCCCACTTGCAAGGTGGATGTATATCGCGAGTGCGACGTGGTGGAAGAGATTATGAGAATATATGGATACAATAATATACATGTGGACGAGCGCATCAGCAGCTGCCTTTCATTCGGCCAGAAGCCCAATCCCCGCCGTCTGCAGAATATCGTATCAGACTTGCTGACCGACAACGGATTCAGTGAGATCATGAACAACTCACTCACCAAAGCAGAGTATTTCGAGAACAATCCCGATTTCGACCCTGCCAACAGCATTCAGATACTCAACCCCTTGAGCAAGGAGCTGAACGTGATGAGACAAACACTGCTTTACAGCGGTATGGAATGCGTGGTGAGAAACCTCAACTACAAGATTCAGAACCAGAAGCTCTACGAGTTTGGACGCACTTATCAGCGTGCCATGAATGTGGCTGACATTACCGAGGAGCACAAAGTGACCGATAAATTTGCCGAGGTGCAGCACCTTTCCATCTTTATGACAGGCAACATGACCTCTGAAAGCTGGATGGGCAAGCCCGCTCCCGTGGACTTCTATCAGTTAAAACTCTTTGTGATGAACATCATGCGTCGTATGCGTATGAACATCACACGCCTGGAATTTGTGCCTGCCAAGGAGAAATTCTATGCCGAAGGTATTGATATCGTGTTCCGCGACAGCAAGAAACAGCTCTGCTCTATGGGACGCCTGAGCAAAGATGCCCTGAAACGCATGGACTGCAAACAGGATGTGTATTATGCCGACTTTGACTGGACCCTATTGCTGAAGAGCTACCCCTCGAAGGAGGTGATGTATGCCGAGGTGCCCAAGTTCCCCGAAGTGCGCCGCGATTTGGCACTCATCCTCGACAAAAAGATCACCTTTGCTGAGATTGAACGTGTGGCCTATGCCACCGAGAAGAAACTGCTGAAGCGTGTGAGCCTCTTCGACGTTTATGAAGGCAAGGGTATCACCGAGGGCATGAAGTCGTATGCTGTCAGTTTCATTCTGCAGGATAAGGAGAAAACCCTCAACGACAAGCAGATTGAAACCGTGATGGCTAAGCTGCAGAAGAACCTTGAAAGCCAGCTGAACGCACATATCAGACAATAATAGCAAAAAGGCAGAATGTAGATTGCAGCCATGGGTTGCAGAGCAAATGCAACTCTTAGATGCCACAATCTACATTCTACCATCAAGAATCATGGACAAAGGCCTTTTGAAATATGATGTGAGAGTGTTGCTGGCATTGCAACAAGCTATAGCAGGAAGTCATGACTTCTTCCGTTGGCTTGTGGATGCACACTATCCAGAGTTGGCCGCCTTCAGCAACTTTCTGCAAGACGATGGCGAGGCAGAGCAATGGCTTGTGCAGCATCATTTCCACTGGCTTGGTATCATGAGCCATGCCATAGACGGCGACCAACGCAGCCGAATGTGGATAAAGAACAACTTGCATGAGGCTAACCTGATGTTTGTGCTGGCATGCCGGCAAGACGACAAAGCAATATCATGGCTCAAGTTCATGAATCTGGAAATACTCCAGCGCCTGGCACAAGAAGTGGCATCGTTGCGCAACAGGCAAGAGCTGGACACAAGTTTCCCATACAAGATGAGATTATAGGAACTCATTAAACAGATATTCACCTAAGCGGTTCCAAAAGCCGCAAACAAATCATTAATGGAAAAGAAAACAAATCACAGCAGCAAACCTAATACCCGTGGCAATGGCCGTCGGACAGACAGTCCTAGCCCTCGTTTCAAATCTTCTCGCCCTGGCTTCCGCAGCCAACATGACAAAGAGGATGGTGACAGTGAACGCGACGAACGTCGCCCCGTCACCCGTGGAGGCAGAACCTTCAATCATTCGGATCAGCGTCCCGCACCTCGCAAAACCAGCGAGAAATCCTTCACCCCACGCCGTGATGGCGACGGAAATGCTGCAAATACTCCTCGTTTTGAGAACGAGAACGGCGAGCGCACCACCCGCCGAAATCATCATGGAAAGAGTCACAGCAAGCGCACTTTTGCTTCTCGCAACGGGGAAGTAGCCGCACCGAGCACACGTAAAGGTGGAAAACGCTCGGAATCCAAACCCAAGGCTGTTCCTCAGAAGAAAGAAAAAACTCCCCCACCCACACCCAAACCCTATGATGGAACCACTCGCTTGAACAAATACATCGCCAATGCAGGCATCTGCTCTCGCCGTGAGGCCGACAAGTTGATTGCCGCAGGTGCTGTGAAGGTGAATGGAAAGATTATCACCGAAATGGGATTCCAAGTGCACGAAGGTGATGTAGTGAACTATGGTGGCGAAAGCCTCCGCAGCGAACGCAAACGCTATTTCTTACTTAACAAGCCTAAGGGCTTTATCACCACTGTTGACGATCCCCAAGAGCGCGAAACTGTGATGATGTTGATGGATGGAGCTTGCTCTGAACGAATATACCCCGTGGGCCGTTTGGACCGCAATACAACTGGACTGCTGCTGTTCACCAACGATGGTGATTTGGCAAGAAGACTCACCCACCCTTCTACTGGTGTATACAAAATCTATCAAGTGGAACTCGACCGTCCCGTAACCCGAGAGGATATGCGGCAAATGCTCGAAGGAATCGAGTTGGAGGACGGTCCCATCCATGTAGATGACGTGCAATATGTGCAAGCCGCCAACGACAAGCGTGTGGTGGGCGTGGAACTGCACAGCGGTAAAAACCGCATTGTACGTCGTATATTCGAACATTTTGGATATAACGTGCATAAGTTGGACCGTGTGGTGTTTGCCGGACTCACCAAGAAGGACCTTCCCCGCGGACGCTATCGCGAGCTGACGGAGAAAGAAGTTGGCTACTTGATGATGATTTAAAAAGAAATCGGATATGACTCCTGGCAAACTCATCCTTTTCCCTGTGCCGATAGGTGCCGAAGACATCAATGTGTCGCTGCCTGACTACAACTGCGAATTGCTGAACAGTTGCCGTACGTTTATTGTAGAAGAGTTGCGCACCGCACGCCGAAATCTGAAGCGGATGGGATATACCACCCCTATCGATGATGTGACTTTCTATGAGTTGAACGAGCACACCGATCGTACCAACATCCAGCACTATCTAGACGCTATAAACCGCGGCGAGAACATTGGACTGATGAGCGAAGCAGGACTACCCTGCATAGCGGATCCTGGAGCCCTTATCACATCTATTGCACAAACCAGAGGCATAGAAATCATACCATTGGTGGGACCATCCAGCATCATGCTGGCCTTGATGGCATCTGGCTTCAACGGGCAATCTTTTGCTTTCCACGGCTATCCTCCCATCGATGGAGTCAAAAGAGATGCCGCTTTCAAGCGTTATGAAACAGCAGTGTATCGCGACAACCAGACTCAGATACTGATTGAAGCCCCCTATCGAAACGACAAACTGCTGGAATATATGGCACGAAAGCTACAGCCAACTACGCGTATTTGTGTAGCCACAGATCTTACGTTGCCAACCCAATATATCCGTACCCGCCATGCTAGGCAATGGCTGACCCAACCTCCCGAACTGCACAAGCGCCCTACTATATTTCTAATATATAAGTAAGGATCTCTTGTAGCAAAAGTTATTATACTCAAAGAATAAAAATTCATATAAATATCAAACAACTAAATACTAAACATTATGCAAAAATTTGATCCCGCAACCGCTATTCAGCGCCTTGATGGTCGCGACGCAAACCGTGGTGTAAACCCCGCTATCTGCGACAGTGCTACATTCACCTTCCCTGAGGCACATCTCATGACCGACACCTTCCATGGTGAGACCGAAGGATACTTCCTCTACAGCCGTCATTGGAATCCCTCCAACTTGGCACTCTGCCAGCGCTTGGCTGCAATGGAAGGCACCGAGGCTGCTTGGGTCACCGGTTCTGGTTTGGCTGCAATCACCAGCGCGCTCATCCACGAAGTGAAAGCTGGCGACCATATCATCAGCTCCATGACCACCTATGGCGGCACCTTCGCTTTCTTGGCCAACTATCTTCCTAAATTTGGTGTAGAGACCACTTTCGTGAACATGCAGGATCTCGACGCAGTGAAGAAAGCTCTCGCTGAACACCCCAACACCAAGGTTGTTTACACCGAGACCATGAACAATCCTCTGCTCCGCATCGCCAACGTTCCTGAAATTGCAAAGATGGCTCACGCTGCTGGTGCAAAGCTGATTGTTGACAACACCTTCACCCCCATGATTTTCAGCCCCTGCAAACTGGGTGCCGATATCACTGTTTACTCTATGACCAAGTACATCAATGGTACTAACGACTGTGTGGCTGGTGCCATCTGCGGTTCTGCTGAGTATATCAACAGCCTTATTGACGTGAACAATGGTACTTGCATGCTCCTCGGCCCCGTGCTGGATCCCATGCGCAGTGCTTCCATTAACAAGAACCTCCACACCCTCCATATCCGCATGAAGAAACACAGCGAGAACGCAATGTATCTTGCTAATCGTTTCAAAGAGGTTGGTTTCAAATACAATTACCCCGGCCTGCCCGAGCATCCTGACCACGAGCTCTTCAAGAGCATGATGAACGAAGGCTATGGTTTCGGCGGTATGATTTCCATCGACATGGGCACTGCTGATCGCGCAAGCAAAATCATGGAATGCATGCAGGATAAAGGCGTGGGTTACCTCGCAGTTTCTCTCGGCTACTTCAAGACCCTCTTCAGCAACTCTGGTAAGAGCACCAGTTCTGAGGTCCCCGAAGACATCCAGAAGGAAATGGGCATGAGCGAAGGCCTTATCCGCTTCTCCATGGGTCTCGACAACGATATCGAAGCCACCTTCCAGCTGATTAAAGAAAGCGTAGATGCTTTCAACAAATAATGTCAAACAAAGACATCAATAAAAAACAGCCGCTCAAATGGGCGGCTGTTTTTATATGAACAACAGCTGTTAATCACACATACAAAAGCGTCACCTCCTTGCCCATGATGCGAAGATTGGCAGCAATGGATTCTACCAGTTTCAATTTCATTGTGATATCAATATCCAACCCTTGATGAGCTTCGTTGACACTTTGACCAACAAAGAAATGAACATGGGTAGATTGTTCAAACAGAATATCTGCCAACAAAGATGCGCCATCTCGCTGAGTATAGGTTTTCGGGGTAAGATCGGAAATGGAGATATATTTACGTGACAACTCTAGCAGTCTGCGCAAGGTGATTACACCTTCAGTCACTAAGTCAATACCCTTGATATAACCAATAGGCGGTATTTCACGATCAGGAAATTCCAATGAGGTCTTGAGTCGTTCGCCCATGTGGCGTGCCAATATTTGCGAACTGGTTCCGCCACAAACCACTTTCTTGCCAGGACCCTCTAAGTATCGAGCCACATGAGCCTCATCCTGTTCTTTGTTGACAGGAGGACCCACCATCACATTCACATCCAACCGACGACGAATGCGCACAGCAGCCACAGTGGTGTCATCAGAAGGCATACCTTCATAAATCTCATTACAGGCTGAAGCCAGCACACAAGCCGCTGCTCGGGCGGAGTGATCTGCAGTAAGATGATTGTTGAGATATTCTTTAATTTTTTCTCTGGGCCAGCCAAAATTCAGAATCATACCGATTCCGGCATGCACAGTGCCGTCACTCATCACCAGCACAATATCACCTTCCTCCAAGTTGAGCTTACTCTTAAACACAGTACGGCCACAAACCTCGATTGCCTCTCGATCAAAATCCATTGCTTCTCCGTGATGGTAATAAATGGCTTCGGGATTGTCGAATTCAAAGAGATACCCCTCACCCTGACGGTTGACATGCACAACAGAGAACGTGGAGTATGCCACCCCTCGAACCTTGCAAACAGGCAAAGTTTCGATGATGGTGGATACACATTCCACTATATCAATGTCATTGGACACCATGGTGCATAGAATTTTGGAGGTGAGGGTAGATAGAATGCTGGCTTTCACGCCACTACCCAAACCATCGGCAAGTACCAAGGTGGTATAATCGCCATCCACGCAGCTCTCTACATGGTCGCCGCACAACTCCTCGCCTACATGGTTGAGGGATGTGTATCCAGTTTCAAGACATAGTTCCATATTACTTATCCTCTCTTTGTCCACCTTCTTGCTGCAACATTTTCTTCAGATTGAGCAGAGCCACCTTAGTCTCTGCAGTGGTTTCGCCCAAAAGAGAAGCAATTTCTTGTGCCACTCGCATTTGCTTCATAATCACTTTATCAGTGGTTTCGATAGTCTCAGCACGCAGGTGTTCGAGCTTTTTCTCATAACTTACTTTATCGGTCACATCCTTCATTTGACCAAAAAGGATTTGTTGATCCTTCAGATAGCAGATGGTAATATCAACATATCGATGTGTGCCTGAAATGAACTGGCGATGAACTTCCAAATTTTTCTGCTGAGAATAAGCCAAAAAGAAATCCAACGAAGAGAAATAGTCATTCAGAGGCCTATGAATGAACTTGTTTGGATTGCCACTCATGCCCAGCATTTCCATAGCTGTAGCATTGGCATCCACAATGTCCAAATCACCATCAACCAGAATGATACCTTCCGGGCTATTGTGCACAATCTCCACGGCCAGCGACTCAGCTTTTTTACGCATATAAGGCAGACACATCTCCACATCGGCATAACCATTGATTACTGCCCAAGCTTTTGCTCTACAGGTACGATAACCGCAGGCAGAGCAGTTGAGTTCATCCTCTGGGGTGAACTTGTTCATCTTGCGGAGCACTTCTTCAATCTCGCTGGGACTGGCTTTACGGCTGCTGTTAAATATTTGAGGATACTGATGTTCGAAACTCACAGTGGTAGTTTCGGGCTGATGAGCTTGTGGGAATTTTGCTTGCTGATTATCAACATAGCTTGCCAATTCAATTTTGGCTTTAGTTACACCACCCTGGGGCAGACGAGTACAAGGGCCATTGATGCAACCATCAGCACAAAGGTTCATCTCAATAAACACACCTTCGTAGTTTTCAATATTTTCAAGCACCTCCATACACCGTTTGGCTCCATCCACGGCCATGTAGAGATAGCCTTGTGGGAGCGTTGAGAAAGAGCCGATTACACCGCTGGTAATAGGGTAACCTTTGGCTCGTGAGGTGATAAATGAGTCGGATTCGGAATTAATCTGAGGGAAAGGAACTTCAACATCTCCCCATTTGATGGCATGCGTTAGGTTCTCGCACTCCAATTCTGAAAACGTAAGAACAGCCGAAATCTCGCCGCTATTGGTGGCTTCGCGTTTCTTGGCCAGGCATGGACCTATGAAAACAATTTGGGCATCGGGGTGTTCCTCATGCAACAGGCGAGCATGAGCCAACATTGGAGACGCAACTGGTGCTAGATAAGGCAGAGCCTGGGGAAAATACTCTTGTATCAACCTGTTGGCACCCGGGCAACAAGAAGTGATGAAGTTCTTCATCTTGCCCGTTTTGAGGATTTTGTCATATTCACGAGTCACCCATTCAGCACCACGGGCAGTTTCTTCGGCATCAAAGAACCCCAAGTTTTTCAACAATTGTTTGATGGGTGTAAAATCATTGAGACCAAAACTAGAGATGAAAGATGGAGCCACACTTGCAATCACTTTTTTGCCTTCAGCAATCATGCGTTGCACCTTGGGTAGGTCGCCATGCACAATCTTGGCATTTTGAGGGCAAACATGCATGCAATGTCCGCAGAGAATACAACGATCATCGATAATCTGGGCATGTCCTTCGGCAAAACTAATGGCTTTAACCGGACATTCGCGCAAACAACGATAGCAGTCCTTACACTGCACTCGCTTAAATTCAAGATATTGAGAAATGGCCATTTGACTAGATAGCGAAAAGTGGGTTCTCAACATAGAGAGCCCACCTATCATATAATATTTTGGAAATTCTTAGAAATTATTTTAGCAAAGGAAGGACATGCTCAACAAAGATTGCTTCGGCATTCTCAGCAGTGACCTGATGCAACAGAAGACCGTCCTCGATAGGAGTAGCTGCAGGTGTTTCCTGGGGATGCTTGTCGCCAAATTCTTCGGCAAGCACCGACACACCCTTTGCACAATTACCCACGCAGAAGCAAGCTTGCAACTCAATTGCATCCTCTACTTCGTATTTTTTCAAGAGGCCTTTCAGGGATTCAACCACATCATAAGACCCTTTCAGATGGCAAGAACTGCCAACGCATACTTTGATAATCATATATTTATAAATTTAGTTTTACTTACTATAAAAAAGCAAAGATACATTTTTTTTCTCAATGTAACACATATTTTTTCAAATATGACTATAAAAAGCATGTATTCTGGAAACAATAGCAACATCACCCCTGCAAGAATTAACAGTAGTAGAATACTAAGAAACAGATAAAGGAAACAATAACACAAGTATTGGAGAAAAACCAATTGCATCTTAATTATTAATAATATAAAAAAAAGTCGTATCTTTGCAATCTGAAAAAATAGTACTATGAGAAAATACATCTTTATCTTAACCACCTTTTGCATGCTGACAGGCAGTGCTTTAGCTCAAACTTTGGCATTCGATGACATCAGCATGAAGTACGGCTACAAAAACAGCAATGGTATCTGGCAAATTGCACCCAAGTATCAAGTGGCCTTTGCATTCCAACATCTCAATAGAAAATTTGCAGTAGTCAAATATGATGGCCGCTGGGGCTGCATTGACGAACAAGGCAACATGATTGTGCGCAATATCTTCCGCACACAAGAAGAAGCCCAAGACGCCGGTGACCAATGGTACACTGCCGAAGAGCCTGGCAAATGGATTTACCCTGCCGAAAATCCCGCTGACCATAAATGGGGATATGTAAACTACTACGGCCAATGGAAATACGAACCCGCATACGAGGGTGCTGGCAAGTATTTTGGCACTGACCCCATGAGTTTTGCTGCTGTGAAGCAAGACGGCCGCTGGGGCTGTATCGATGCCAAAGGCATTTTGATTATCAACAACATTTTTGAATCGCAAGAGGATGCTGAAGAAGCTGGTCGTCAATGGATTGTTGGCCGCCACTACGACACTTGGCGCATCGCAGTCACCAACCCCAAGAACCCCAACCAATGGGGCATTGTGAACTATTTGGGTCGCTGGGTTGTTCAGCCCCAATATGCAATGGTACGCCAATTTGCAGGTGAGCACAATTATATCTATACCCAAGCACTGAAAGGTGGCCGCTGGGGAAACATCGACCGCAATGGCAATGTAATCAGCGACTTCATCTTCAGCAAGGAGAGCGACTGTGTATATGCTCTATCACAAATCGAACACGGACGCGACTTAGATGCTTGGCGTCTGCCTGAAATGAGAACCGACACCGCCCTCTGGGGTTGGGTGAAACCCGATGGCAGCTGGGCTATTGCTCCTACCTACCTTGAAGTAAGCAATTTCCCCAACGATACCGGACTCTTTGCCACAGCCAAATGCGAAAATGGTCTTTGGGCAAGTATCCATGAAGACGGCAGACTCCTCTCACGCCCTGTTTTCATCCTTTCTAGCGAAGCTGCAAAAGCAGGCAAAGAATGGGACGACAACGAGAAAGGCATTGAAGAAGCAGAACTCGGGCACTGGCTCTGGCCTATCCAAGAGGCTACTGGACACTGGGGCTATGTCGATTTTGAAGGCAACTGGGTTATCCTCCCCCGCTTAGAGGATGCGAAACCTTTCATCAACACCTGGAACAACCGCGTGGCTCCTGCTAAACAAGAGGGACGTTGGGGATGCATCGACCACACTGGCCAATTTGTAGTAAAACCCATTTACAACAACTCAGCAGATGCATACGTGGCTGCTCGCCAATGGGGCGGCAAAAAGAAATTCTAGTCAAAATAGAATCTGAAAAAGAGCAAGGGAGCGATGATACCAACAATTCGTTCCCTTCATTCTCAAATCACAATTATCGTATTTACTTTCATTGTAATTCAATTTCAACTTGGACTATATCATCAAAAATGGCACCGTGGTTAATGAAGGTGTTCTTGAAACTAAGGATATCTTTATTCAAGACGGCAAAATAGTGGCAGCAGACACTGCGATGAAAGATGCACAAATCTACGATGCACAAGGATGCTATGTGCTCCCTGGCATTATCGACACCCATGTGCACTTCCGCGACCCTGGTTTTCCTGAGAAAGCGGACTTTGCTAGCGAGAGCCACGCTGCATTGGCAGGTGGTGTGACATCTATTATCGATATGCCCAACACCAAACCGCAAACCACCTCTTTGGCCGAATTGGAGCAGAAGGAACAGATAGCAGCCCAGAAAAGTGCCGTGAACTATGGGTTTATGGTGGGTGCCACAAATGACAACATACACGACCTGCTGGACCTACCCCTTGAGCGTTATGCCGCCATCAAACTATTTTTGGGCAGCAGCACTGGCAATATGCTGGTCAATCGTCCCCAAGCATTGGATCTGTTGTTCAAAGAGAGCAAAAAACTGATTGTAGCGCACTGTGAGAACGAGGACATCATCGCAGCCAACACACGCAACTTCCAACTGGAATTTGCTGGCACTGACAGAGAAACTGCTGCATTACACCCTCAGATTCGCAACACAGAAGCCTGTTTCGTATCTACCTATAAAGCGATTGAACGCGCGCGCACATACGGCACTCGCCTCCATATAGCCCATATAAGCACAGCCACCGAACTGTCGTTGCTAAGCAACAAAGATCTGGCAGAAAAGAATATCACCGCTGAAGTAACCCCAAACCATCTCTGGTTCGACGACCGCGACTATGAGCAGCTTGGCAACCTCATCAAGTGCAACCCTGCCATCAAGAGCAACGACGACCGACTAGGTCTGTGGGGAGGATTGATGGACGGATTGATTGATACGATTGCCACCGACCACGCCCCCCATACATTGGAAAGCAAACAACAGCGCTACTTCGACGCACCCGGTGGCATTCCCAGCATTCAACATTCGCTGCAAATGATGTTGGAGAGTTTCTTCAATCCTGCCGCAGTGGAACGCGACGACCACGACGAGGTTATAAAAGACTGGTTGCCTATGATTGTTACCAAGATGTGCCACAACCCTGCCACCATCTTTGGCATTGAGAACCGAGGTTTTATCCGCCCTGGATACTTTGCCGACTTGGTTATTCTGAAACCAGGCGACTGTCCCGTAACAAAAGATAATCTATTATATAAATGCGGATGGAGTCCGCTTGAAGGTCAAACTTTCCACACCCAGATATGCCAGGTTTTTCTCAACGGAATGCCTGCAGAAAAAGCAATGGCCCAACCTCTTACCTTTTGCCGCTAAATATAACAAATGAAGAAAACTATCTATACAATATTGCTCTTTAGCATCACCTTAGTGAGCTTGACTGGCTGCAATAGAGGAAATGCCAAACTCCGCAAACTCATCGACCAGTTGAACAATGAATGTCCCATACCGCTGGGTACTATGGGCTCAATGACAGGAGCTGAATACACCGGCCACACTGTTTATTTTCATTATAACATTGTGAACCAATTGGACTTGGACAGGATTTCCGAAAACTACGACCAATTGCAAATGCACGATTTGCTGCTGGAGTCATACGAATCCAACACCGAGGAGAGTTTTGTGAGAATAATGGAAGCCCTTGTCGAAGCTAAGGTAAATCTGAATGTAGTATTCCACAAAGTAGATGAAATGGACGACCCCTCGCGCAATTCATTCTTCCGCCAAAGCCACCATGAGGAAACCCTTTCTGTAGTCTTCACCTGGGAAGAATTGTCATATCACATGCCCCACTACAACCAGGATGCAAATCGTGCTTTGGAATCGTTGCTACACACCACCGAGCTCCAGCTTCCCTTGTCCATGGGGGATGGCGTGGTTTGTAACCGAGTGAGTCTTGACGACGAGTACTTCACCTACATACTGGACTGCGATGAAAGCAAAATCAGTATCAATGAGATGCAAATGTCCATCACCGAGAACTACGATGCCATGCTTGAAATGATACTCACCAGCGAAGACCCCACAATGATCAACCTCATCGAACTCCTGTCCAGCACTGGCCACTCTTTACGGTATCTCTACGTAGGCCACCACAGTGGCAAAGAGGCAGCATTCATTATCGACAACAGAACATTAACCGATTATTATAATAAATAGAAATAATACCATTATGAAGAAAGTCATTTTGTCTTTTTTGTTTGCCACCATACTTTTGGTCGGCTCCGCCAACGCTCAAAGCAAGAAGCGCGTAATTGATCCTGACAACCTGCCCAAAGTGGCCACTCAACTAATAGAAAAACACTGGCCATCCTGCGCCATTGACAACGCTTTCATCAAAGGCAAAGAATACGAAGCACTTCTCACCGACGGCACTATTATCCAGTTCGACTCAAAGGGTGTATGGAAAGAGATGAAATGCACCGATGGTCTGCCTGTCACCTTGGTGCCTGTTTATATCACCCGCTACATCGTCAACCGCTATCCCAAACAGCTGATTATCGATTGCGAGAAAATGAAAGGCGGCTATGAGGTAATGATCACCAACGGACTGAAGATTCAATTTGACCTCAAGGGCAACGTGACCCACGTGGACGAATAATCGCCAAACAAGGTACATTCATTCTACTATTTCAGCAGTGTAGGATACGATATCGCCATCACACCCAATGGGCCAGTGATTGTAGAAATCAATACCGGAGTGGGAATTGATGCTTCACAGATAGGAAAGGCAAAAGGCCTGGCAGACGTATTCCTCCATTCATAACGAAAAATAAAAGCCGCCTAAGGGCGGCTTTTTAGTGCAAAATAAAAGGGTCGCCTTACTATAAGGCGACCCTAATATTATTATAGGGAGATTATTTCTCCAAACGGATACGAGCGTCAACAGCGGTGACATAGCGAGGATTGCCAAGGAGAGGATTGAGGTCCATCTCAGCAATTTCGGGAGCAGCCTGAACGAGAGCACTCACGCGAGCAATCTGATCGGCATAGAGGTCGATATTGACAGCTTCCTGACCGCGTACACCCTGAAGAATCTTGTAGCCACGCAGCTTGGTGAGCATCTCCTTAGCTTCGGCAGCGGTGATAGGAGCCAGAGCACTCTGAACATCCTTCAGCACCTCAATGAAGATACCGCCAAGACCGAAGAAGATCTGATGGCCAAACTTCTCGTCCTTGATAGCTCCGATGTAAACATCGGTACCATCCAGCATGGGGTACATCTCCACAGCGTAGGTCTCGGGGATGACGATAAGGCGGTTGAATTCCTTAGCCACGGTCTCAAGGTCTTTCACACCGAGGGTAACACCACCCACATCGCTCTTGTGCAGAGGACCAACAACCTTCATCACCAGAGGTACATCCTTGGAGCAGCCAACTTCCTTAGCGAAAGCAATAGCGTCTTCTTCCTTGGACACCTCAACGGACTTCTTGCGGCTGATGCCGGCAGCATCGAGGAGTTCGTTATAGTCGGCAATCTCCATGTAGCCGCTCTTGCAGCGGTCAACAGTAGCACGGATGCGAGCCACGTCGATAGCGGGCTGCTCAACATTCTCGGGCTGAGGTTTGGGGGTGTTGCACACTTTGCAGATAGCATTGCCAAGCACGCACTCCTCGGGGAAGTTGATGCGGCCCTTGGCAATAAATTCCTCAATTTCTTCCTTTACATTGATGATAGAAGGCAGCACGGGGAAAATGGGTTTCTTGCAAGTCTTCATCTTCTCATCCAACAGGTCATAAACTTCCTTGTTGGAGAAAAGTCCGGGAGAGCCGAAAATCACCACAGAGAAATCGATATCGTCATATTCATTCTCAACGGTGTCGATGATATAGCCAAGCTGCTCGGCAGTACCAGTGGCCAAGAAGTCGATGGGGTTGCCAACGGAGGAACCGCCAAAGAGCTTGCTCAGCAGAGCGGGGCTAGCAGGATGGTCCTTCAGGCTGGGCACTTCCATGCCACCATTGGAGAGAACATCGGTGAGCATAACTGCGGGGCCACCGGCGTGGGTGATAACGGCGCAACGCTTGCCTTTGAGCTCGGGGTGCATGAATACGGAGCACACAGTGGTGAGTTCCTGACGGTTTTGGCAGCGGACGATACCAGCTTTCTGGAACAAAGCATCAACAGCAGCATCGTTGGTGGCCAAAGCGCCAGTGTGGCTAGAAGCAGCACGGCTACCGGCAGCAGAACCGCCCGACTTGATAGCAGCGATATGGCAGCCTTTGTTGATGAGGCTGCGGCTGTGCTTGAGCAGACGCTGAGGATCGCCAATCTTTTCCATGTAAAGCATAATCACATGACTTGAGGTCTCGGGGTTGAAAGTCAGGTCAAGATGTTCGAGCACATCTTCAATACCCAGCTGAGCGCTGTTGCCAACAGCCCAAACGCTGTTGAACTTCAAGCCGTTGCTCATACCATATTCTTTGATGAATACGGCGGTAGCACCGGAACCAGTGATGAAATCAACACCCTTGGGGTCGAGGGCAGGAATAGGAGTATCGAAACAGCCAGCATAGTTGGTGTTGAGGAAGCCGGTGCAGTTGGGGCCAATCAAAGAGCCGCCTACAGCGTTAATAGCGTCCACAATATGCTTTTCGATAGCAGCACCTTCAGCATTCTCCTCGGAGAAACCGGCGCTGATGATGATGAAGCCCTTGGTGCCCTTCTGCTGAGTGAGCACATCAACAGTCTGTGAGCAGAATTTAGCGGCGATGCAAAGGAGAGCGCAATCCACCTGGGGCAGATCTTCCACCTTGGCATAGCACTTCACGCCCTGCACTTCGGACTCTTTGGGATTTACGGCATAGATTTGACCCTTGAAATTGCTATCAAGCAAGTTCTTCAAAGCCTTTCCACCAGGCTTGTGGATATCGGAGGAAGCACCGCAGATAACGATGCTTTTGGGATTGAGAAGTTCGTTACAAATCATTGTATTATTGTTTGGAGTTTTGATGTCTTGAGGTTTTGAAGTAGCGAAGTTTTGGCGTTTGCGAGTTGCAAGTGAAGGAAAAGATCTATCCATCAATTAACCCAGATAGGGTTCACAAAGCATCCAAAACTTCGCCAACATCTTAACTTTTATTTAATCACGGGCATAGAAGCCAGGGCTTCAACCAAATATTCGAAGAAGAGCTTGGTGCTATCAATGTTCACGCGCTCATCGGGGCTGTGAGGGCTGTTGAGGGTGGGACCGAAGGAAATCATTTCCATCTCGGGATATTTGCCACCGAGCAAACCACACTCCAAGCCGGCATGGATAGCCATCACTTTGGGCTCTTTGTTGTACATGCGCTGATAAGTCTCGCGCATGCTCTTCAGCAGGCCGCTCTGCATGTTGGGTTTCCAACCGGGATAAGCGCCAGAGAGGAAGCATTTGCCGCCGCACATCTCAGCGATGCACACAAGGCGTTCAGCCAAAGCATCCTTTGCGGTGTCCACGCTGGAGCGGAGGAGCGCCTTGAGGGTGAAGAATTTGGGAGTGGTCTTGGCAATGGCCAGGTTGAGGGATGTTTCAACCAGGTCTTCCATATCATTGCTCATGCGCTGCACACCATTGGGGCAAACCATCATGAAGTTGATAATCTTCTGGGTATCGGCGTCGCAAATCACGTTGCGGGTGATACGCACATTCTCCACATTGTAGCAGAAATCGGGTTCCACCGAGGACAATTCTTTCTTCACCCAGCCATAAACCTTCTCGAATTCCTGCAAGATGCAATCCTTATGAGCCTTGGGCATAGCAAAAACCACCTCTGCGTCGCGAGGGATAGCGTTGCGCATATTGCCGCCTTCAACGCTGATGAGACGGATGCCGCACTCAGCCACCCAGCGGAGCATACGGAACATAATCTTATTGGCGTTAGCACGGCCGGTGTTGATTTCCATACCGCTGTGGCCGCCTTTGAGGCCGCCGATGGTAAGTTTCACAGCGCAATAGTCCTTGGGGGTAGGCTCCATGTTGATGGGGAGCTGGATGGTGGCGTCGATACCGCCGGCACAACCCACATACAATTCACCCTCGGTCTCGCTATCGAGGTTGAGGAGATATCTACCCTTCAGTTCGCCAGCCTTCAGGCCAAAAGCGCCAGTCATGCCAGTTTCCTCATCGGTGGTGATGAGCACCTCGAGGGGGCCATGCTTGATGGTGCTGCTTTCCAGCACTGCCATAGCGGCAGCCACACCCATGCCGTTGTCGGCGCCCAAGGTTGTGTCGCAGGCATACACCCAGCCGTCCACAATCTTAGTCTCGATGGGGTCTTTCAGGAAGTCGTGCTGTTTGCCAGCGCGAGCCTGAGGCACCATGTCCATGTGAGCCTGCAGCACCACAGGAGCCAAATTCTCCAAACCCTTAGTAGCGGGTTTCGACATAATCACATTGCCTACCTTATCCACACGGCAATCAATTTTGTGCTCTGCAGCCCATTTTACAAGAAACTCGCGCACAACCTCTTCGTGTTTGGAGGGACGAGGGCAACGAGTGAGGAGATAGAAATTCTCCCACAGTGCTTTTGGTTCTAAATCTCTAATAGTCATAATATTGCTATATTTAATTATTATTATTCTTTTCTGCGAAGATACGAATAATATTTGGAATAAGCAGTTATTTTATTAAAATATTTTAATTATGAATCTAAATATTATATCATTCTCCATTACAGCCCAGCCCCTGCAAAGCAGGCAGTATCCAACACCTGCTGCAGGCGTCAACACATTGGCCGCCATGCTTCTACGAGTGATTCACCCGCTTGCGCAATTGGGCTTGATCTCTGCGGGGCATCACCTCTCTAAACTTGGCTTCATCTTTCAAGTCCTTCAGCATAGGCCCGCTAGTCCACACCACTTTCACATCGGTGATATACTTTGCCTTGAAATCTTTGGGGTCATCCACTCCCTCTGACGACAGCTGCAAGCCCAACTCACCCAACCCCACCCGCTTGCCCTCCATCAGCTGCTCTCTCTCACATTCCACCAGCATACTCAACACAGCCTTAATCACCGCCCCCCACCCTATTGGCCTGCCGTATCCCGCATAATTCATAATTGCTCAACGCATTACTATTACCCATGCTAAAGCTCTGCACGCCCACATCAGCAAGCCAATATAGCTTCAACCCCAGCCCCAACAGTCGATTTCCCGAACCCATTAGCATGCCTTTGCGCATCGCATCTTAGATGCATCACGCCGCACATCTTAGATGCATCACGCCGCACATCTTAGATGCACACGCCACATCCTCTATTACCCTCTTGCCCAAAGGCTAATAATCGCCTTGTCTGTATCATTCTCTATGCTTTCGCGCACCAATAGCCTGGCTAACAGCCAACTGACACTAGCAGCTATACAGCCACCATACAACCACCCTACTTGCGCCATACTTGCGCCGTGCTTTCGCTTAGGTGCCTCTTGCAACTATACAATAACAGCCCCCCCTTGCCAAAACAAGAAAAAAACATATAAAATGGCACTATCAGCCAATGCCCATAAACAGCAAAACCCCATCCCTAAAAAAGCAAATAACATTTTTTAACACAATCATAAAACAATAATAATCAAACTATTCAACAATCATTAACAATAATTAAAAATAAAATCAGACCAACAAATAAAAAAATGAACGTATATTTGCACGTTTGTTTTTTATCGTAAAGCAACAGCATTATATTAATTCAACAATATATAAACAACATTATCAAAAGTGAAAAAAGAATTGAAAAAAGTTTATTCAAAACCTACAATCAAAGTAGTGTCATTCAACATTGAAAAAGGATTCGCAGGATCGATTACCATGGAAACGCTCCCAATCGAACCCAGCACCATTGCCTATGAGCGCGACGCCTCTGGCAACAACTGGGGATGGGGCTGGAACACCGTAACCAACAATAATGGTGAATAACCTAGTTCCCGACTATTTAAACCGGATGGATACTTTGAAAGTATTACCCAAAACAAAATCTCACGATATGAAAAGAGCACTCATTTATATCCTGCCTATTTTGGCATTGTTCGGTGCCTGCCAAAAAGACACCGTATCACTCAACTGCGAGATCGTACCCTTCCAAGGCGACAGCAAGGTGTATATCAACGCCAGCGACATGGCAGCCTTCCAAGCAAACGACTACATCAACGTCAACCGCCGTACTTATCGAGTAGAGAAGGTATCAAACAGCTACAAACTCAACGGCGTTGACTACTCCGCCAACGGATACAAAGCCATTTATCCTGCCGATGGCAACACCTTGGAAGCAATCACTTTGCCCCAAAACCAAGTTTACACGCCTGTTACCGAAGGCAACAGCGAATACCAACGTGTCATAGCCCCCATGGCTGCCCAAGGCACCAGCACCCTTCGTTTCTACAATCTTTGCTCGCTGATGGAAGTGACAGTCACCGCACCTGTGGCCAACTTCACACTTCGCAGCATCAAAGTCACCTCCGGCACCTATCCTCTCTGGGGCACATTCAGGATGGACTGGGACAGCATCCCCAGCTTGTCCACCCCTGGCACCAACAGCAGTGCCGACAGCAACTCCGTCACCCTCACCTGCAACTACAAATTCGCCACAGCCAATCAGGCCAAGAGCTTCTTCATCATCCTTCCTCCCTTCAGCAACCCTCAATCGCTCACCGTGGAAGTTGATGGCATAGCACCTTATTCCGCCGTTGGCAGCAACCACAACGTAGAATATTTCATCAAGAACATCAGCAGCCAGAACAACACACTTGCTCCAAGCAAGATCATCCTGGGTCCAACCCTGGCAACAAACGACTACAACAGACACACCGGACATTGGGACCCCTATGAAATCTCCACATACGAGGATCTGCTGTTTGCCGCCTCAGTAATCAACTCAGGCGAGGTTGACAATATTTCAGGCTACCGCAACGGCAAAACATGGAAAACTGGCACTTGGAAAATAATGAACGATATCGATTGCGGAAACAATACTGTCATTCCCCTAGGTGCAGCCAATCTTTTCGAGGGCATACTACAAGGCAACAATCACACCATCACATACAACAAACTGGCCGATGCTACAGGCGACATAGGCCTCATTGGCAGAACTGCAGCAGGTGCTATCATTAAGGACCTTACTGTGGAGGGAAACATCACCGCTGACCATATCTACGGCAAACAAACAAATGTAATCGCTGGTATCTGCGGTGGTGTTGATGGCGGTGTGACCAGTGGACGACAAAATACAGATACACTTCCAAACTTTTCCACGAACACCACCTACATCATCAACTGCCACAACAAAGCCAATATCGGCATCTCTACACAAACCGAAGGAGCCTATAATTACGCCACTGGTAAAGCAGCTCATGCAGCTGGAGTAGTTGGCTCAGTTTGGGGTGGAAGAACGGCTTCTGCTGTTGTTGTGCGCAATTGCTCTAATAGCGGTAATATCAACGGCATTATTTCCGACCAACCCAATAGCGGCACTGGTGGCATCGTAGGCCAACACATTCAAGCCATCAGCCTCATCATTGACAACTGCGTAAATACAGGCACCATCACCACCAATGCCATTAACAGTGATAGCACCTGTGGAGCAGGCGGCATACTTGGCAATATGTATGGCACTGGTAACACTCCTTCCAAATTACGCATTATCAACTGCGAGAACCGAGGAACCATCACCAACGCCAGCAACACCACCAACAATAAAAACGTTGCCCTAGGCGGCATCTGCGGTTTGTGGGGCTATAATAATACCGGATTCTATATCGCCAACTGCGTCAACCACGGCACAGTCACCCATAAAAACGGGAATGTTAGCACCACTGGCTATGTGGGCGGTATCCTTGGCTGTGTGAACAAGGACAAAAGCCTTGTCATCAAAAACTGCTACTCCGACGGCCAATTGAGCGGATGCAACGACAATCGTCGTGGCGGCATCTATGGCAAGAACGCAGCCAACAAAACCACCAACTGCTTCTACCTTGCCACTACAGCCAACCGCGAAGGAAACACCAACACTTCAGTAACCGGCAGCACCTTCACCGACACCGACACCGACTACAGCACACTGCTCAACAATCTCAACACATGGCTTACCCCCGCCAACAATCCTACTGACTATCCTTATGCTATCTGGGTAATGGATAATAATGGCAAACCTGCTCCTAGCGGATTGCCCACTGTGCAATAATCAACATTGGGGGCATTGCCCTCATCCCTTAACAAGCCACTCAAAAGCCAAGCACTCTTGAGTGGCTTTCGCTAATTTGTAGGGTCTGGGGCTTGTTGCCCTCAATGGCCACAACCCTTTGCCACAAAACCTGATTACCCACCCCATCAGCACAGATTTTGCCGCCGCATACCAACCTCGGTTCGCTCTAATAGTCAAAGCAATAGCCAACACTCAAAAGAATATATTATTATTATGTGATTTCTTTTTTGTATCTTTGCATTTTTAATGCAAACTGTGGTACTATGAACAACGACGACAAAACAACTTTGCAGGGACGCACAAGGCAGACCTTGCACAAGCTGGCACGCTTCCAATCCAACGCCATCAAGATAGTGATGATGCTGGCCGTTTCGGCCCTTATTCCCCTGATGTTTCCATCAAGCGGACAAAGCTCGCACTACGACTATTCCATTGGCGGCATCTGGCGCAACAACGACTTGGTGGCTCCCTACGATTTTGCCGTGAGCAAGACCCAGGCCGACATCAGCCATGAGATAGATGAGGCCATGTCAAAATGCATCCTTTACTACACCGTCAACACTCAAGCCCACAGCCAGGCTGTGGCCAATATGGACTCGCTGGCCAAGCGCCACCCCCAGCTATACAGCAGGCAATACCGCAAAACCCTGGACAGCATCTATAACATAGGCTATCTGGAGATGCCTGCCGACATGCCCGACTTCGAAAACCGCAGCTTCATACTCTTGGAAGGCAACATGGGCACCGAGTCCTACACGGCTCAATATGTTACACCCATCAGCATCAAAGACACCCTGCTGCGCGACAGCATCTTGGTGCCCGACCTGCAATATGATGCCACCCGCACCCAGCTGGAGCTCGACTCGCGCCTATCGCAGCTCTCCACCTCGGCCGAGATGATCAAGCAAGGCACACTCATCATTGCCAAAGGCGACCAAGTGAGCCGCGACCAAGCCAACATCATCGCCGCCCTGGAAGCCGAGAACGACAACCGTTTCCAAGAGAACTTCCACCCCTGGGGCCGATACTTGGGTGCGCTGATGCTGTGCGTGATTGCTTTCTTGGCGTTGTATATGTTCCTCAAGAATGTGCGCCACGAACTGCTTGACGACAACCGCAAGGTGGCTTTTGTGATGACACTCATCTTGCTCATGTCGGGCATCACAGCCCTTGTCACCGCCCAGGATCCTTCATGGGTGCTGGTGGTGCCGCTGTGCATTGTGCCCATCATGATGCGCATGTTTTTCGACATGCGTGTGGCCCTATATGTGCATGTGACAATCATCGTCATCCTGGCCAACATGGTGCCCAACCCCTTTGAGTTCATCTTCTACCAGCTGATTGCTGGCATGATGTCCATCGTCACCGTGCGCAGCCTCGAACGCCGAAGCAAATTCTTCCTTGTGTGCTTGGTCATCTTCATCACCTATTCGCTCATCTACACCTTTGGTGTGCTGAGCCAAGAGAGCACGCTCAACGGTATTTCGTTCAACCGCTACCTGAGTTTCTTCATCAATGCCCTGCTCACCCTCCTCGCCTACCCGCTCATCTATATCTTCGAAAAGCTGTTCCAGCTCACCACCAACCTCACCCTGATGGAGCTTTCTTCCACCAACAATCCTGTGTTGCGAGAACTCTCGCGCAAAGCCTCTGGCACATTCCAGCACTCGGTGCAGGTGGCCAACCTCAGCGAAGATGTGGTAAGCGAGCTGGGCGGAAACACGCTGCTGGCCAAGGTGGGAGCACTCTACCACGATATTGGCAAGCTGAAAGACCCCAACTTTTTCACCGAGAACCAAACCAACGGATTCAACCCCCACGACGACCTGGACAACTACGAATCGGCCGAACTGGTGACGGGCCATGTCACCTACGGCCTTATGCTGGCCAAGAAATATAACCTGCCCAGCGATGTGGCCGACTTCATACGCACCCACCACGGCACCACCCTCACCGGCTATTTCTACCACCAAGAGAAACAGCTCCACCCCGACGAGGAAGTGCCCACTGCCAAGTTCTCCTACTGCGGTCCCACTCCTTTCTCACGCGAGACGGCTGTGGTGATGATTGTGGACAGCGTGGAAGCTGCCTGCAAGAGCATCAAAAACTACGAGGAGGAGACCATCAACAAGCTTGTCGATGCTATTATTGATGGCAAAATTAAGGAGAACCAGTTTGAGAATTGCGACCTCACCTTCGGCGACATTACACGCATCCGCCAAATGCTCAAAGCCAAGATGGCAAGCATCTATCACGCTCGCATATCTTACCCCACGACAAAATAAAATTCCAATAGACGATGAAAAAAATATTGTTAATGATGCTGATGATGGCCACGGCGGCAAACCTTGTTGCCCAAACGGAGCTGAGCACGCTGGGCACCGATTTCTGGGTGGCATTCATGCCCAACTGGCACAACACCGATGTGGACACATACACCATCAGTGTGAGTGGTTCGCGCAACTGCTCTGCCACCAT
Organism: Bacteroidales bacterium; assembly: GCA_024400505.1. Taxonomy (GTDB): domain Bacteria; phylum Bacteroidota; class Bacteroidia; order Bacteroidales; family P3; genus Colimorpha. The sequence continues at coordinate 29,241 of JAKSMP010000023.1, forward strand.
CACCAACCCCAACACCGGCTGGTCGCACACAATGAGCGTGACTGCCAATAACGCCACCTCCTACAATGTGCCTGCTGCCCAATGCTGGCAATCGGGTGCCATGAACACGTTTAATACCGGACTGCACATCACTGCCACCGACTCGGTGCAAGTGTTTGCTTTCAACCACAGCGGATCCGCTTCCACCAGCGATGCCACCATACTCTATTCCACCCAATCGTTGGGGTTCGATTACATGGTGCAAACTTTTGCCCCAACATCCACTTCTACCGACATCCACTCGCAATTCAGCATCCTGGCCGTGGAAGACAACACCGTGGTGGACATCACCTATCAAGGCAATGCCAGCACCTCGGTCACTAGCGGTACGACCCAAACCATCACCCTCAACGCCGGCCAGGTGTATCAAGTGCAGGCCAACCAACCAACAGCGGACCTCAGCGGCACCACCATCACGGCACGCAACTGTATGCCCATTGCCGTGTTCATGGGTAATTCATGCACCAACGTCCCCTCCACAAACACCACCTCTACCGACCACACTTATTCGCAAGCCCTAAGCACAAACCTTTGGAAAAGCGAATGGCTATTGGTGCCTCAGGCCTATCACGATATTGACTACTTGAAGATAACTGCCAAAGAAAACGGCACCACCATCACGGTCAACGGCACCGTGAGAGCCACCCTCGCAGCAGGGCAAAGCCAAGTATTGGATCTAACTTCGGCTGCCCACGTGGTTGCGTCCCAGCCATGCCTACTGCAGCAATTCCTCGATAGCCGACACCACTCCAACGAGGGTGGAGACTTTGGCGATGTTGCAGCCTTCCTGCCAAACTCAATTGACTGCAAAAGCAACCATACGGTATTCCCATCCTTTGAGCTCAACAACCGCTTCGGCTACACAACCATGTATTATGTGAATGTGGTATTCCCCACCAGCGAAGCCACGCTCCTGAGATTGGATGGCGCCAACATCACAGACCCAAGCATAGCTATTGCTGGCACCAACTACAGCTATAAGAGAATCATGCTAACCCACGGCACGCACATTCTCTCCACCACGGGCTCGGGCTTTATTGCCCATGCATACGGATTGGGAGAGAACTGGGAGGGATATGTCATGTCGTTGGGCGGCACCGATGCTAACATTTCGCCTGTTTACAGATTCGGCAACGACACCATCGTTGAGTCTGTATGCGGCAGTTCTTTCACCTTTTATGACACGGTTTACCACCAATCAGGCACATATATTCATACATCCCCCTGCAACGACAGCATCACCCTCATGCTCACTTTGCACGACAACGACACTCTGGTAATGGATACTGCTATCTGCGGCACTTCTTTCACCTGGAACGACCATACCTACGACGTGGACGGAACATTTTTTATAATTGTCGATTCCAACCGATACGGCTGCGATAGCATCATTCACCTCAACCTGCAGTTCCATCCCACCTACGATACGGCTTTCAGCATCAGTTATTGCGACAGCACGATCACCCTCTTTGGCAACACCTACCCTATCACGGACAGCACCACCATCAATGCCACCATGCCCACCATGCATGGCTGCGACAGCTCGTTTCACATCACCATCATACCAGAGGCCGTGGAGGGATTTGAAGAAATCTACAGCTGCGACTCCATTTATTGGCGCAACGGAAAACAATATCAAGTGCCCAGCGTTGGCATTGACACACTCAAATCGGCCCATAACTGCGACAGCATCGTGACCCTCCAACTGGAGCTAGCCCCCAGCTATTATTTCCTGCATGAGGACACCGTCATTTCCGGCCAAACCTATCAATGGATCAACGGATACGAGTTTGAAGACTCGGTGGTGGCCACACTCACGTTCCAGACCATCTATGGTTGCGACAGCACCTATCAACTGATTTTGCACAACATCAAGCCGCCAACCCCTGAGATATGGGCACCCAATGTGTTCACCCCCACTAGGTCCAACAACCAACTCTTCCGCATCTTCTCAGCCAATATCGATGAAATGACGGTATCTATCTTCCACAGATGGGGCGAACAGATTTGCACCTTCGACGGATTGCACGAGTCGTGGGATGGCCGATACAAAGGCCACATTTGCCCACAAGCAGCCTATGTGTATAAAATCAATTACCACGCCATTGGCAGCAACGAAACGCCAGAGCCTATCGTGGGCACCGTATTACTATTGAGATAATTCATAGCAAAGCATTTATTCGAAACAAAACAATAATATAATACAATGAAAAGAAACATCATCACACATGCCGTTATCGTGGTAGCGCTGCTACTCATCTCTGGCATCTATTTTCTGCCCATCCTTCAAGGCAAGGCGCTCCCACAAGGCGACTTGCAAAAATACGAAGGCATGGCCAAAGCTCAAAAGGACTATCACCAATCCACTGGCGACTACTCCACCTGGTGCCCCAGCATGTTCAGCGGTATGCCTGGATACCAGATTACCAACAGTCCTCAACACTCTATATTTACGCCTATTAAGAATGTGCTTACGCTCCAGATTTTTGGCCGTCACAATGATATGGGCATTCTGTTCCTTTACCTTTTGGGTTTCTATATCGCCCTTGTGGCATTGGGTGTCAGCCCCTGGTTGGCTCTGCTGGGCGGATTGGCATTCGGACTAGGGTCATACAATATTATTATTATAGAGGCCGGACATATCACCAAAGCTTGGGCTATGGCCATGATGGCTCCCGTGTTGGCAGGCATGATGCTGTGCTTGAAGGCTGGCAGCATGTTCAACACCGAACGAGCCAAAGCCATCTCCCATCTTGTGTGGGGCGGCATCCTCTTCACGATTGCGCTGGGGCTGCAGATTGCGCTCAACCACATTCAAATCACTTTCTATACCGCTATTGCTTGCGTGGTGATGGGTGTAGTATATTTTATCTATTCCCTTAAGGATAAATACTTCGGTCGCTTGTTGCTCTCCGTGGGCGTGCTGTTGGTGGGTGTGATGCTTGCATTGGCCTGCAATGTGCGCCACTTGTTCGTCAACCAAGAATATATGCAATACACCATGCGCGGTGGTAGCGAAATCACAGTCACCCCGCAAGATGTGTATGGCGAGTCTTATCCCCGCAGCAACAATGCCAACGACAAAGGTTTGGATATCAACTATGCGTTCAGCTGGAGCTATGGCATTGGCGAGACTTATACCCTCCTGGTGCCCGGTGCTTATGGCGGAGGCAGCATGGAACCCGTGAGCAAAGAGAGTGCTTCTTATAGCAATTTCCACCAAGAGAAGATGCCACTCTACTGGGGCAATCAGCCTTTCACCAGCGGTCCTGTTTATTTCGGCGCTATTGTCATCTTCCTTTTCATCTTTGGTCTGATTGTGGTGAAAGGACCCGAACGTTGGTGGATTTTGATTGCCGCTTTATTGGCCGTGATGCTCTCTTGGGGCAAAAACCTCATGGGTTTCAACGGCTGGATATTCGACCATCTGCCCCTTTACAACAAATTCCGTACTCCTTCGATGAGCCTTGTGTTGGCCAATGTGCTGGCTGTGCTTATGGCTGTGCTGGGTCTCAAAGAGGTATTTGGCAAGAATATGGATGCCAAACGCACACTGCGAGCCCTCTATATCTCTGCCGGATCTACTGTAGGCATTATCCTCATAGGTCTGTTGCTTGCCTCTGGCCTTCCTTTCAGCGGTTCTGCCGATCAGGAAATGGCCAACCAATATGGCGCACAATGGCCCATGATTCAAAGCATCTTTATGCAGGATAGAAGACACCTCTTCTCGACCGACTCATGGCGCAGCATCGTATTTGTGGTAATTGCGGCCGCTCTGCTGTGGCTGTACATCAAGAAGCTGGCTTCCAATCCCAAGTCAGCCATTGCCATTATTGCAGCTTTGGCCATCATCACCGTCATTGACCTGCAGGGTGTCAACAGCCGCTACCTCAATGCCGACAACTATGTGCGCAATGCACGCCAGCTAGAGATGCAGCCTGCTCAATACGACATGGAAATCGACCAGCAAGCCGCCATGATGGGTGACCACGACTATCGTGTGCTCAATATGGCTGTGAACACTTTCAACGATTCCAAACCTTCTGCTTTCCACAATCAGGTGGGTGGCTATAGCGCAGCCAAGCTTCGCCGCTATCAGGACCTCATCGATTTCTACATCTCCTACCAAATCAATCCCAACGTTCTCAACATGCTCAACACCCGCTATTATGTCACCAACCAAGGACAGGTGGTGCGCAACCCCGATGCGTTGGGCAATGCATGGTTTGTGCGCGAGGTGAAGAATGTGGCCAACCCCAACGAGGCCATCATGGCGCTCAAGGATTTCAACCCAGCCACCACCGCTATTTTTGATGAGATGGATTTCCATGCCGAGGGACAACCCAACTTCGACAGCACTGCTACCATCGAACTGGAAGCCAAACATCCCGCCGACCTCAACACCCTCACCTATCACACCCACAGCAATTGCGGCATGTGGGCCGTGTTCAGCGAGATTTATTATGAGCCCGACTGGAAGTGCTATGTGGACGGAGAACCAACCGAGTACTATCGTGCCAACTATGTGTTGCGCAGCATGTATGTGGAACCTGGCGACCACACTATCGAGTTCCGCAACGAGGCACCTACCCTCCACAAGCTGGACAACATCACCCTCATCTTCTCCATCGTCACCATCCTTGCGATTGGAGGCGTGCTGTTCGTCTATTACCGTCGTAGAAAACAAGAATAATAAATAGTGTAGATTGTAGAGTTCCGGGTACGGTTGCCGGCCGCCCCACTCTACAATCTACATTCTAAAATCTACTATCTTTATGCTTTCCGTAATCATCTGCACATACAACCGCGACAAGTACATCTACAACGTACTGCGCAGCATAGCCGAGAACGACTACCCTTATACCAACTACGAGATTGTGCTCATAAACAACAACAGCACAGACCGCACCGAAGCCGAATGCAAACGTTTCCAGACAGACTTCCCGCAAGTCACCTTTCGCTATTTCGTAGAGACTCAGCAAGGGTTGTCCTATGCCCGCAATTGTGGCATTCACAACTCACAAGGCGATTTATTGGTATATGTGGATGACGACGCTCGCGTCAACCCCGAATATTTATCCACCTACGCACGATTTTTCGAAAGCAATCCAGAGGCAATGGCAGCAGGAGGCCCCATCATTCCTGAATATGAGACAGAAGAACCTGCATGGATGTCGCACTACACACGCCAGCTTGTCACAGGCAAACTATACTTGGGCAACCACGAGAAGGAATTCCCTCACGATGCCTTCCCGGGAGGGGGCAACTCATGCTACCGCAAGAGTGTGTTCGACAGGGTTGGACTCTTCAACGTTGAACTAGGACGCAAAGGCAACAGCCTCATCGGCGCCGAAGAGAAAGACCTGTTCGACAAGATGACCACCTTGGGAATAAAATTCTACTACCTGCCACAAAGCATTCTATATCATATCATCCCCGAGAAGAAACTCACCCAAGACTATTTTGAACGCTTGACCCACGGTATAGGTGTGAGTGAACGATATCGCACAAAACAAATATCACCTAGCAAGTATCGCAACCGCCTATTCAAGGAAGCCATCAAATGGGCAGCCACCCTCGTTCTTTGGACCGGTTTTGCCCTCCGCGGCCAGTTTGCCAAAGGTAACAAACTAGTAGTCTTCCGCTTTAATGTCTCTAAGGGCCTGCTGGGGAAATAGCCCGGGCACAGAGTTATCCCACCATCTATCAAACTCCAAAGTTTGTAACACCTTTTTCATCTATAAATAACAGACATAATAGGGGTATTCCAAGAGGAATCCCCTATTATCTATATTAGCATACGCCAGCTATCTACAGGAATTGCCGTATAGAACCACACAAAAATAGTAAGGAATCAAGAAAAAGTGGATAAAAAAAGGTGGATGTTTCAGTTTTGTTTCGAAAATAAACGAACAA
>JAKSMP010000024.1 GCA_024400505.1 Bacteroidales bacterium
GTCAAGGAACTAACTTTATTTGATTAAGGTGCGAAAAGTTAACGCACCAGTACTACCACATCAAAATTATTTTGTATTTTTGCATTTCGTATTTTTAGGGATAGAGAATGCATTAAAACAGTTCAAACATATTATTAACCAACACACAACATTTATGAAAAGATTCGTACGTTGTATGATGTTCATGGCTGCTTTCATGGCAGCATGGACTATGAATGCACAGTCGCTGGGCGACTATACATTCAGCAGTGGGAGTGATGCTACCAAATGGATCACTCTGGACAACTACACCGACATCTCTGGTTCTGGCACCGGCGGCGACAGCTGGGCTTCAACCGTGAGAAGCATCGGTTTCGCCTTCCCCTTTGGCGACAACATCTACACCCAGTTCTCCGTCAACTCCGACGGTAACTTGCGTTTAGGTTCCACCGTCACTGGTACAGGTAACTACACCACTCCTTTCTCCAGCTCCAATGCCAACACCAACAACCCAAAGATTAACTTCTTTGGCTGCGATGGCTATCTGGTGAATGGCACCCACTACATCCACAGCCAGCTCTTTGGCGACACCATGTTGGTGGTGGAATACTGCTTGGGACCCTACTCTTCGACCTACCGCAACAACCAGTTCATGTGGCAGGTGCACCTCTACTCCAACGGCGATGTAGAGGCTGTGTTCCCCGCTTCGGAACCCACCATGGGCGCTACCCACCAGATGGGTCTCTGCGTATCATCTAGCGACGGCTGGATTATTGAAAGCACAGGCAACGCTACCCACTTCACCAGTGGTTCTTCCGCCAACTGGGCTGCAGCCAACTGGCCCGCAGCTTGGACCTGGTATAGATTCACTGCTCCTGTAATCTCCTGCCCCAAACCCGCAGATGTTCAGATTACAAGCATCACCCCCTATTCTGCTTCTTTGCAGATTATCCCCACTGGCACCGAGACCGAGTGGTTTGCCACCATCTCGCCCGCTGTGATGGGCATCAGCGCTATCCCCTACACTAGCACCACCGCTACGATTCCCGCCCTCACCCCCAACACCACCTACACCCTCAATGTGCAGGCTGTTTGCGGCGCTGGCGACTCTAGCTCTGCTCGCACCGTCACTTTCACCACTCCTTGCGAGTTCATGACTCTGCCTTATACCGAGAATTTCGACAACACCACCACCTCCACCACCGCAGCAACTGGCGCAACTCCTAGCTGCTGGACCTTGGCTCACCGTGATGTGGTAATGACCGCCTCCAACCAGCCTCAGATCTACTACGGCACAACTAATGCCCACAGCGGTTCCTACAGCCTGCGCATGTACTACCGCGGCATCTACGCCATGCCCGGCATCAGCAATGTGAGCGGCTCTATGCTCTCTTTCTGGCTGAAACAAACCTCTGCCACTTATCCCCTCGTGGTGGGTGTGATGAGCAACCTGTTGGACGAAAGCACCTTTGTGGCTATCGACACCATCGTGAATACCAACACCTCCGACTATCAATTCCACGAGATTTATTTCGACAGCTATACCCAAGGCGGCAACTACATTGCTTTCCGCAATTTGTCCACTGCCAACTATTCATATAGCTACAACTATATCGATGATGTGGAGCTCACCGCTCTGCCCACCTGCATGAAGCCCAACGCTCCTGAGTTTGCCAATATCACTACCAACTCTGCCTCAATCTCCTGGACTGTGCGCGACACCAACGAGGTGGTCTTCCAGTTGGCCTTTGGCACCGACCCCGACAGCTTGCCCCTCCAAACCGTGTACAACGTAACCTCTGCCAATGCAAGCGGCTTGAATAGCAACACCACTTACTACTGCAAGGTTCGCGCCATCTGCGGCGAAGGCGACACCTCCGACTGGAGCTCCATGACCTCATTCAAGACCTTATGCACTGTGGCTTCCACCGCCCTCTTCAGCGAAGACTTCGAAGACGTGCTGAACAACGACATCCCCGACTGCTGGAACATGGGTTGGTATTATCAAGCCACCGGCAGTGGTGTGAAGACTCAGCCGTACAAGACTGCCACCACCTATAAACACTCCGGCACCCGCGCCATGACCCTCCAAGATCAGGCCATCGGCACCTCCAGCTGGATGAGCACCCAGCAGCTGCCCATCGACCGCAGCGGCAAATACGCCCTCTCTGTGTGGGTTTATCGTCAGAATCAATCCGGTCATCCTCTCGAAGGTTTGAAATTCTGGGTTTCTTCCGACCGCAGCGACACCACTGGTGCTTTGCTCCTCGGCGAGGTGCACCGCCACTATGGTGCAGCTCCTGCTGAAGCAGCTGTAGGCTGGTACAACTACCAGTTCCCCATCGAGACCTCCGGCAATAAATATATCATCATCGAAGGCTACTCCACCTATGGCAACGCTACCTATTTCGACGACATCGAGGTGATCGAACTCCCCTGCGAGAAGAACGCCAACTACACCGAGAACTTCGAGCTCCAGGACAACAACATGGTTCCCCTCTGCTGGGACAACAGCGCTTCTACCACCACCACTATGAACAGCAACCCCCACTACGTTTGGGGCACCTATACCTACAACGGCAACAAGATGATGCGTATGCACAACTACTTCGTGCAGAGCGGCGTGGCCACCACCAACAGCCCCGCTATCATGCTTGACAGCCTTAACCGCGAACTCGTCTTTGACTATGCTCACCACGCCAATTCCGGTGCTGTATATGTGAGAATCTCCAACGATGGCGGCGACACCTTCACCGATATCGACACCCTCCTCAACGATGGTCACGGCACTAGCTACAGCGACCCCGGCACCTGGACCTCTCGTTCCATCAGCCTGGCCGACTATGCTGGCGACACCATCATCCTTCAGTTCTACACCTTGGCCAACTACGGCAATGGTGCTATCTTCATCGACAACCTCCAAGTGCGTGAAGTAAACAACTGCCCCATCCCCACCGATGTAACCGCTCAGGTTCTTACTGCCAGCAGCGCTGAAGTATCTTGGGAAGGCACTGCTTCCGAATACGTTGTGGCTTACGGCACCGGCACCAACCCCGAAATCATGGACACCATCCATGTCTTCGACACCACCGCCGTCATCAACGGCCTCAATGCCGAAACCTACTACAACTTCTTCGTGAAGTCTGTTTGTGGCGACAACGAAAGCTACTGGAGCCTCTCCGCTCAAGTTTTCACCGGCTACTGCCAGCCCGCTCCCACCTCCATCGACGGCCAGGGTATCACCCGCGTGCTGTTCGGCAATGGTAGCGAGACTGTGGACAACACCAACCGTCCCACTTCCTCGCCCTACTACGGCAACTATTATAATATGGTAGGTGCAATTGCTGCAGGCACCATCGCCAACGTGGACATCACCTATCAGACCGGCTTCGACTATGGTACCATCATCTGGGTTGACTGGAACAATAACCTCACCTTCGAAGGCAACGAGGTAGTGTATGCAGGTGTAGCACCTAGCACCAACCCCACCACCCTCAACGCATCGTTTGCTATCCCCAACGATGCCGACACTGGATACTATCGCATGCGTATCGCTGGTTCCGACAGCCAGTTCGACTCCTACACCTCCAGCATTACCGCTGCCGCAGGTGCCAACCCCTGCTTCGCTGGCAGCTATGCAGTTGCTCACGACTACACCCTCCACGTTATCGAAGCTCCTGCTTGCTCACCCGTGCTCGGCGTTGTGGTCAACAATGTGACCAACTCCTCCGCCGACATCAGCTGGAGCTTGCTGGATAGCACCCAGAACAACTTTGCTGTGGCATACGGCACTGTCAACGATATCGACAGCATGACCGTGGTCAATGCTACCACCAACAACGTTACCATCACCGGCCTTACCAACGGAACTACTTATTATGTAAGAGTGAAGGCTATTTGCGGTGCCGACGACCAGAGCGAGTGGACCAACGCTACCACTTTCACCACCGAACTCTGCGATCCTGCCGACATGTGCGCCCTCACTGTGGAAATGACCGACTCCTATGGCGACGGTTGGAACGGCGGCGTTCTCAACTTTGTTGACGCAGCCACCAACAGCACTGTTGCATCCCTCACCATTACTAATGGTTCTTACCAGTCGGCCAACGTAAATGTTTGCGACGGCCGCAGCTATAACATTGTATGGTCTGAAGGCCAGTATGACGAAGAAGTAAGCTTCGACATCTACAATTCCTTCGGCACGCTGATCCTCTCTGCAGAAGAGCCCATGGGCGGCACCCTGCTGGCCTACACCGCCAACTGCACCCAGACCCTGCCCGATTCCGTGACCATCAGCGCTACCGCCATGCCCGCTCTCCTGGGTAATGTCACCGGCGCCGGCACCTATGCTTATGGCGACACCGTCACCCTCAGCGCTGTGGCTATGCCTTTGGCTCACTTCACTCAGTGGAGCAATGGCGACACCAACAGCACCATCACCTACGTGGCTACCGAAGACACCGCTTTCGTGGCTTACTTCGCTTACAACCCCGTGACCGTGACCTTGGTCAACGCTAACCCCACCATGGGTTACACCACTCCCGCTGCTGGCACCTACACCTTCCAGGTAGGCGACACCGTGAACGCTCAGGCTATCGCATTCAGCGGCCACTCCTTCTCCAACTGGACCATCAACATGGGCCTCGGCTCTGGCTCTGACACCACCAACCCCGTGATGCTGGTTGTTCCCACTATTTTGGCTGGCCAGACCATCACCGTCACCGCCAACTTCGAGCCCAACCCCATCACTGTCAACCTCAGCTACAACGACACCACCATGGGTTACACCGTTCCTGCTGCTGGCATCCACACCTTCCAGGTGGGCGACACCATGAACGCTATGGCTTATGCCAACACTGGCTACCACTTCTCTCACTGGACCTACACCATGCTGGGCATGACCGACACCACCTCTATCAACCCCATCGCTCAGGTGGTTGAAGGCATGATGGCCGGTCTCTCCATCGACATTGTGGCCAACTTCGAGCCCAACCAGTACCAGATCAACGTTGCCAGCAACAACAACGCTCTGGGTACCGTCACCGGTAGCGGCACCTATGCCTACAACACCACCGCCACCCTCACTGCCACCGCAGCTGCTAATGCTTACTTCGTGGCTTGGAACGATGGCGACACCAACGCTACCCGCACCGTGACTGTGACTGGCGACGCCACCTACACCGCCACCTTCGCACTCAACCCCGTTACCGTCAACATCGATGTTAACGACACAACCATGGGTACCACCAATCCTGCTCCTGGCACTCACACCTTCAACGTTGGCACCACCGTTGAGGCTGAGGCTATCGCCAACGAGGGCTTCCGCTTTGTAAGCTGGACCATAAGCGTTATGGGCCAGACTATGTCCTACGAAGACAATCCCGTTCAGATTGCTATTCCCGAAATGGTTGCTGGTATGACTGTGAACGTCACCGCCAACTTCGAAGAAATCCCCACCTACGAGGTATCCTTCACCAACGAGCCTAGCGAGTACTACACCCTTGAGGGTGCTGGCTTCTATGCCGAAGGTGAGAACGTAACCGTATCCTTCATGACCAACGATGTTGCAGGTGTAATTGTCACCTTCAACGGCTGGTTGATCGACGGCGAACTCGTTTCCACCGATGCCGAGTACACCTTCGAAATGGTTGCTGAAAATGTTGTCCTCACCGCAGATGTCAACATCAACGTAACTGGTATCGACGACGTCAACGCCGACAACATCAACATCTACAGCCACAACAGCGACATCGTGGTTCGTGGTGCTGAGAACCAGACCATCCGCGTGTTCGACGTAGTTGGCCGCATGGTTGCTCAGCGCATGAATGCCAACGAGGTTGAGAACATCCACGTGAACAACATGGGTGTGTATCTGATCCAGGTTGGCAACATGCCCGCCCGCCGCGTGGTTGTACGCTAACAACCTCTCCTTGATTTCATCATAGAAATCTAGATATGAGCCCCCTCGGCATTGTCCGAGGGGGCTTTTTTTTCATTGTTTGTGCAAAAATAATATTTTATTATATTCATATAATTTACTATCTTTGCAAGGTATTATCTACAATCCAAACAAACACAACCGCATGAGGAAATTACTAATTATTAGCCTACTAACCATTTTATGGGGAATAGGATGCGTCAACGCAAACCCCGTGACACCAGCTCAAGCACGGCAACTGGCCACCAATTTCGCTCAATCTATGGGCATGCAAATGGCCAAAGATGCAAATGACACCCTGGTGAATATCACCAGCAACACACCTTTTACAGAGCTATATGTGTTCACCACCGCCAGCCACTCAGGATTTGTGATTGTGTCGGCCGACGACTGCGTGATACCCATCCTAGGCTATTCCGATAGAAATCCTTTCCCTGAAGAGGATTTTCAAGAGCAATTTGTGGATTGGATGCAAGCCTACGAATCCCAAATACGCTTCCATAGAATGAACAATACCCAAGCTTCACCCCAAGTGGAAGAGCAATGGGCAGCATTAAAGCAATGCAAACAATTATCCAAAAACGGCACAAACAACAGCGTTGGACCTCTAGTTTCAGCCCAATGGTCTCAAGGCAATGGCTACAATTTCTACACACCAATCTACTATAATTCCGATGGCACACCCAAACATGCACCAACTGGATGTGTGGCCACAGCTTTAGGTCAGATAATGTACTATTGGAAATGGCCCGAACACGGCTGCGGCACACCATCATACACCTGGGAAGGTATCAACCACACATCCCATCTGGCCGACACCATATTTAACTGGGATATGATGTTTGATGCCCCGCCATCCACGTATGAACGAGCCTATAATGTTTCCTCGCTCCTCTATAATATTGGCATAGCAGTGCACATGCAATATGGCCTTACTGGATCAGGCTCCTATACAGGCAACCAAAACTCCACCACCACCCATTACACAGCCGAAGAAGCACTCCGCAACCATTTTTATTACAGCCATACGGTGAACTGTATAGTAAAAGAAAATTTCACTGATGAAGAATGGAAAGCCACGCTGAAGGCTGAGCTTGATGCCAACAGACCTATGATATATGCTGGTCGTACACATGACGGGAGTGGAGCGCACAGCTTCATCTGTGATGGATATGACGCTGATGACAAATTCCATTTCAACTGGGGATGGGGAGGCTCTGCCAATGGGTTCTATGCCGTTGGAGACCTTAGTCCCGAAGGCCACAACTACACATTCAGTGGATACAACTATGCCATCATCGGCATTCAACCCATGGCCACTATCCCCGACGAAGCACTGCCCACCACCATCACAGCCGTGGCCAACAATAATACATTTGGCACTGTGAGTGGCTCTGGCAGATACCAGCCAAGTAACAGAGTGACCCTGAATGCTACAGCCAACAGCGGCTATCGGTTCAAGCAATGGAGCGATGGCAATAGATACAATCCCCGCTATTTCTTTCCCAATGGTGGCAACCAAGTATATACTGCCATCTTTGAGCCAAACACTACTGCCGGAGTAGCAAAGGTTTCCAACCTAGCAGCCAGCAATGTGACCGCCAATGGCGCCACCATCAGTTGGAGCGCCCCATCCGACGCCACTCCCAACGGCTACCTTGTGTCCTACGGCACCTCAAGCAATCCACTGATGCACGACATCACTTCAACCACCAGTACATCCATCAGCCTTGCCAACTTAAACAGCAATACCAATTACCACGTATTTGTGTGCGCACAATACGGCAACACCTCCAGCCAGTGGGAGGAATGCACCTTCATCACCAGCAACTCGGCCATCACCGATCCTGTGTTCCTCACACTCCTTTGCAATGATGAATCAATGGGATTTGTATCGGGCCAGGGTGTCTATGAGCGTGGCTCCACTGTCACCATCAACGCCACACCCATGCCAGGCTACGCATTTGATAATTGGAGCGACGAAGGCGATGCAAGCCACACTGTGACGCTCAGCGACGACATGACCCTCACGGCCACCTTCAACAGAATTGGCTACACCATCACCACCTCCACCACCGGCCTGGGACAAGTGCAGGTAGAAAGCGATCTCGGCTGGACCGACAATGGCAATACCTATTATCCCTATCTGGCCACAGTATGCCTCACAGCTCTGCCCGCCGAAGAATTCCAGCAATGGAGCGATGGCAATATGGCCAACCCACGCTACATTACGGTGGATGGCAACCTCACCTTTGAGGCCATTTTCCACACCGACAGCAAAGATATTGCTCGCATTTCTTCAAGAAACGGCGAAGTAGAAGTGCTCATGATGGACGAATACCCCATAGCCGTGTATGATATGCTCGGGCGCCAGCACTTTTACACTCCTGCCGGAAACCGCCACACACACATACCAATCCACCAATCTGGCATATACCTCATCAAGATAGGCAACAGCATCACCAAGAAATTGGTTGTAAGATAATAGCAATCCTTTAATACCGACATTTCATATTATGAAAACAACATACATAGCACCAACTATCCGAGTAGTGCAGTTCATGGTAGAGCAGGGCTACTCTTCCTCGGGCGAACTTCAAATGATAGATGGCACCGCCATCATCAATTTCCATGCCACCTCCAATGAGAGTGGATCACATTTCAGAAACGAGAGCTTTGGCGGCTCCACTTTCGGCGACGACTACAACTTCTTTGGAAACTAGAACTATGAAAAAATCATATCTTATCACCATCATACTGGCCATGTGTGCAATGGCTGGCTGCAGCAAGGAGGAAGACTTCGTATCCCTCAATGTCAACACCACCCCCTATCAGAGTGGCTCAAAGACCTACATCGACAGCGAGAACTACAGCTGTTGGAACAATGGCGACCAAGTGCGCATCAATAACGTCACACGTTCCATCGTCATCAACGACGATCGCACCAACTGTAAGCTGAACGACATTCCCTACAATGCCAACGGCTATGTGGCATTCTACCCCGCTAGCATGGCCACCGATGCCACCACGCTCAACAGCAGCATCATCTCTAATCTCATATTGCCATCGGTGCAGCCCTATGCCACCGACCCAATGGGCAATCAACAGGTGCCCACCATCATGGCTGCATATCTGAGCAGCGGCACTGGCCATATTCGTTTCAAGAATGCATGTGTGGCTTTGAAGGTTAATGTAACCAACAACTACAGCCTTCCTCTCAGCATTGGCGCTGTTACCGTGAGCGACAATCAAGCCCCACTCTCAGGCTCATTCAACATCACAGGTTTGACCGACGAAGCACCCAGACTCATTTACAATAGCATTGCTAGCGACAACGATAGCCGAAGCGTGACCCTGGCAGTAAACAACCAGTTGCAGCTATCCGTAGGTGCTTCTGCCACCTTATTTGTAGTAATCCCACCCACCCAAAACTACAGCGGCAATAAGTTCACCATCAAGGTGGCTGCATCGCCTGTGTCTGACGAGCCAAACACAATAGTGTATGAATTCAGCCACCAGCAGAGCAACGAGGCCTCTGGTTGTTTTGAGCGCAACACCATGGTGCCCATCAACATCAATCTGGCCGACCCCGCACACACCATGGTACTCAACGGCAAAGGCACCCAAGTTTTGCCTTATCTAATCTCCACCATCCAAGACCTCCAAAGCATGCAGCAATTGGTGGCCAAAGATTATCAGCCCATGGGCTCAGCCGTGGCCTTCAGCAATGCCTGGTATTCACTCCAGAACGATATCAACGCCAGCGGAGCCGCCCTCTCCCCCATCGGCACAGCCCACAGCAATTTCACCGGACATTTCAACGGCAACAATCACACCATCTCCAACCTCACTGTCACCTCTGGTCTTTTCGGATATGTGAGCCACAATGCCGTCATATTCGACCTCACCGTGAATGGCGCAGCGATTGATGCCAATGGACAGAGTTCGGCCGGCGTCATTTGCGCCCATGCGGTACGCAGCACCATCAACCATTGCCGAATTCTGGGCAATATTACTTTCACCAACCTACCCACCTCGGCAAGCTATATTGGCGGCATCGTGGGCGACATGGTGGCAGAAACCACCAGCAACGGTATGATTCAAAACTGCCATTGTGGGGCATCCATCACCCTTGCCAATGCCTATGAATCTACCCGCCTGGGCGGTATTGCAGGCCACCTACTCAACAGCATATTGCGCAACTGCTACACCCGCCTTAACACAACATCCAACAGCACCTATGTATTGTCTGCCGCTAATGCTATCATCGGCGGCATCGTGGGCCGCACCGACGCCAGCAGCCAAGTGAGCAACTGCTACCTCGGCATCTATGACCAGATAAATGGCACCGACCAACACATGGCCGATATCTGTGGCGACAACAGCACCAGCACCCTCATCAACCATTGCTACTACCCCCACAAACTCGTTGCCACTGGCCCATCCGATGGCAACCTCATCCAAGGCAACGCTAAAATGAACCTCAACTACATCGTCAATGGTACCCATCTGGGCATGTTGCTCAATAACTACTCCGACCAGAACCAGCTTATGACTTGGACAACCCCGACCAGCAGCACACAATCACCCGAACTTCAATTCTAAAACAATATGGATAAAATCATTCTCACCCTCAACGAATACGTATGGAGTTGGCCCTTGGTAGGGCTGTGTTTGATAGGAGCACTCTATTTCTCATTTGGCACACGATTTGTGCAAGTTCGCCATTTCGGTGAGATGATTAAGCTGCTATTCAAGAACGACAAATCAAAGAAAGAAGGCATCTCATCCTTTCAAGCCTTCGCCCTGGCGCTCTCGGGACGAGTGGGCACAGGCAACATCGTAGGCGTGGCCATGGCCATAGGCTTTGGTGGGCCTGGAGCCATAGTATGGATGTGGATTATCGCTTTCCTTGGTGCAGGCACAGCCTATGCAGAGGCTTGCTTGGCGCAGATATATAAGCTGCGCTATGGCGATCAGTTGCGCGGCGGCCCTGCCTATTATATCGAGAAAGGTCTCCGCTGCAAGTGGCTGGCCATCCTCTTTGCCGCCATCACGGTGGGCGTGTGCTCCTTCTGCCTGCCGCCCATCCACAGCAACAGCATAGCCATGTCGTTCCAAAGCACCTTCCATATCCAGCCGTGGATAGTGGGTGCAGCTGTGGCCCTGCTCATTGCCTTAGTGGTGATAGGCGGCGTCAAGCGCATCTCCGCCGTGGCCGAGATCGTCACCCCCTTCATGGCCATAGCCTACATACTGCTTTCGCTGGTGGTGCTAGTGGTCAACGCCCAAGCCGTTCCTCAGGCTTTCAGCGATATGATCAGCAGCGCCTTTGGCATGCATCAGGCGTTGGGTGGCATCATGGGCTCTGCCGTGGCATGGGGAGTAAAGCGCGGCATCTACAGCAACGAAGCCGGACAGGGCACCGCCCCCATCGTGGCCGCTGCCGCCAAGGTTGATCACCCTGTGAAACAGGGCTTGGTGCAAGGCTTCTCGGTGTATGTCGATACCCTGCTGGTGTGCACCGCCACAGCCATCATGCTGCTGGCCACCCGCTGCTACAACGTCTTCGACATCACCACCCAAGAATACCTCGTCCAATCCGATGTGGCCGATCTGGGGCAGCCCGGCGTCGATTATACCATTGCGGCACTCAGCACCCTGCTGGGCCAAGGATGGGGCGGCATCGTCATCTGCATCACCCTCTTCTTCTTCGCCTTCACCACCATGATGGCCTACTACTACTATGCCGAGACCAACCTTATCTACATCTTTGGTAAGAACGACAGCAGCCAGAAATACCGTCGCCGTGAGCGTTGGATGATCATCGCCTTACAGCTGGTATTTGTTTGTTCGGTGCTCTTTGGCAGCCTCAAGGAGGCCAAAGTCATCTGGAGCCTCGGCGACATGGGTGTGGGCATAATGGCATGGATCAACATCATAGCCATCCTGCTCCTCTCCCCCATGACCTTCCGCATCCTGAAAGACTACGAGCGCCAGAAGAAATCCGGCATCCGCAACCCCAAATTCAACCCCAAACAGCTGGGCATCAAGAATGCCGAGTTTTGGGAGGAAGAATAAAGTATTTAAGATTTAAGATTTAAAAGTAATAATAATCAAATAATTTAGCAGACCATGAAGCAGGAAACTCTGCGCATATTCTTGACAGCGGTCCTACTGTTCGGTACGATTATGTTCACATCGTGTGTGTCGGTGGAGATGGCGACGCAAAGCGGTGACTCTTGGGACCGATTCAGTCCACTAAGTGATACTATTACCTACGATGCAAACGGCATGCCAATTCGCCTTTGGAGTACGATTGATGAGCCCCACCATATACCAATCCTCTCTCCAATTTTCAGATTTGCCGCTCTGTTTTATGAGAATCAACAGTTACGCTATGTAGATAATCACTACTCCTATCACATCTCGATCTACTCTGACACTTGCGAGGCCGTTACCCTTGATTCCGTAACGGTACGAAACAGACGTGGCAAAGAGATTCCTTTCCACGTAGTGAACTGGGCTCCGCGAAATCTCTATGGCTCATTCGACACTATCGCTCCTAATGGCATGGATACCATTGCTCAGATTCCATGCACCATCAGCACAGGCACATTCAAGAATCTTATGGTTAAGTCCCCGAATAGATATAAAGAAACTCTGATGGTCCGTATTTTCTTGGATAGGCATCGCTGGTGGATCAATACGCTCGACATCGACTTCTGCCTTTCGGTTCGTGGGGAGCAGAAGCACTACCAGACCAAACACAAAAAGAAGATGTACGTAGCCTTCGGTATTCCTCATTAAAACTGAAAAATCCGATGCAACGAAATAGCCATACAATAATTCGGCATTGTTTGCGTTATAAACCAATTAATAACTACTATCATGGGTAATACTTTGCAGCGACTTCCGATTGGAATACAAGGATTTGAAAGCCTTCGCAACGATGGCTATCAATATGTTGATAAGACACGCCAGGTATACGACCTGACCCACACCAATCGCTATTACTTCCTTTCCCGTCCACGCCGATTCGGCAAAAGTCTGCTGCTATCTACCATCAAATGTTATTACGAGGGCAAGCGCGAACTGTTTGACGGACTGTATATCAGCACCGTGGAGAAGGAGTGGAAGAAGCACCCTGTGCTGTATCTTGATTTGAACACCAACAAGTATGACAATCCCGAGGTGTTGACGCAGAAGCTAGACGACTCCCTCTGCGAATGGGAAGAAATCTATGGTGCCACAAATCGTGATCTACCATTGGGTATGCGCTTTGAGAAGGTGATTCGTAATGCCCACGAGAAGACCGGCCTGCGCACCGTGATACTGGTGGACGAGTACGACAAGCCCATGCTGCAGGCCATCGGCAATGCCGAGCTGCAGGATGCCTACCGAGCCACATTGAAAGGCTTTTATGGTGCCTTGAAATCGATGGACGAGCACATACAGTTTGCCATGCTTACGGGCGTGACCAAATTCGGCAAAGTGAGCGTGTTCAGCGACTTGAACAACCTTATGGATATATCGATGGATGTTGAGTACTACGACATCTGCGGCATCACCGAGCAAGAGCTCTTGGAGAATTTCCCTGCCCACATTGATCGTCTGGCTGAGGCAAACAAACAGTCCCGCGACGAATGCATAGTCCAGTTGCGCAGCCGCTACGATGGCTACCATTTCCACCCCAGAGCTGCGGGAGTATATAACCCCTTTAGTGTATTGAACACATTCGCTAAGCGTGAATTCGGCAGCTACTGGTTTGAGACCGGCACACCCACCTATCTGGCCTACCTGCTGCGCACACATAACTACAATCTCGAGCACATGGCCACCTGCCAGACTTCGGCTAAGGTGCTCAACAGCATCGATGCCAACAGCACCAACCCCATCCCGGTCATCTATCAGAGCGGATACCTCACCATCAAAGGTTACGACGATCGTTTCCAGACCTATACGTTAGGGTTTCCCAATCAAGAGGTCGAAGAGGGCTTTGTAGATTATCTGATGTCGTACTATACTCCTATTTCAGAGAGCGACACAGCTTTCAACATTCAGCGTTTTGTTGAAGATGTAGAAGCCGGCCGCACCGAGCAGTTCTTGGAGCGTCTGCGCAGCCTCTTTGCCGACACGCCCTACGAGCTGGTCAAGGACTTGGAGAACCACTACCAGAATGTTGTGTGGATTGTGGCCAAGCTGATGGGATTCTATGTGCAGGCCGAATACCACACTAGCCGCGGGAGGATTGACTTGGTGCTGAAAGCCCCCAAGTACTGCTATGTGATGGAATTCAAACTGGACGGCACCGCCGAGGAGGCTTTGGCTCAGATTAAGGACCGAAATTATACGCTACCATTCGAACTCGATGGCCAGCAGATTGTCCGCGTAGGACTCAACTTCTCCAAGGAACACCGCAATATCGAGCGGTATGTGGTGGAGTGATTGGTTTATTGTTTAGTTTAGCCGCTTAGTAGTTTAATTGCTTAGACGTTGCAACTACTAAGCATCTAAGATACTAAACAACTAAGCATCTAAGCAAAAAACACCCTATGAAATTTTGGAATAAACTTTGGATAATAGTGCTGCTTGGACTCACTATTGCCGCTGGGGCTCAGATAATCATTTTCCACCAATTCCACCATGGTGGAATTGGTGGAATTGCAATTATAGACATTCTGCAACCATCATAATCAGCTTGGCTAATCCTCCAATTAGGTTGCTTGTGTTGTTGGAATGATAAGGATTATTGAACTGCGGATTGGAAATCCTATTCAATGAGAATCATACAATTATATAGAATAATACAGTTGCATCGGATTGATAATAACGATGCAACTGTTGGATAGGTATTTGTTTTACTATTTTCGGTAGCCCTTGATGATTCCATGCTCCGAAATCTGTTCTTCATGTTTCGGTGCCTCGTAGGTGTAGTAGGTCACAATGGCGTTGTCCATGGCTTTGATGCTCACAGACTCACTGCATTTGAAATTAGACATCACGTTCACCAACGACTGTTGCTCGGCTTCGATTGTGAGGTTCTTGAACTCTCGGCCCTTTTGATTTGTGGGGATTATGTCCACTCGGCAGATGCCTTCGGCCGCAATCTTGAGGTCTTTCTTTGTAGTGTGCACGCAGATACTTCCATAGCCGCTAAACGCTTGAATGTTAAGATATGTGATTGCCGTGCCCAAATCATGTTTGACGTACATTCCGCAGGTATTGAATAGGGCTGTATCGGCAGCGTTGCACCATACTACCTCGATAAAGTCGGCCGTGTCCTGCCAAATGTTCACATATCCGCCATACCCGTCCACGCAAATGACAAGCTTTTCGTTCTTGAGCTGCAAATTCTTTTTCCACGACACAGCCTCGCCCTGTGCCATAACTCCCAAGCCAGCAAGGAGCATCAATGCAATAATGATAGTCTTTCTCATAGTCTTTTTTTGTTGGATGATTTGTTCTCTTTGTATTATTAACGGAATGTAATATATTAATATTGCCATGTTCAATCGAAAAATATCTCCATAGACCTTGCATATTGTTCTCAAGAATTTGCGAGTTAATGAATAAATGACGATGAGTAACAGCTTGGCGCACAAAGTGGGGAGGTTGTTATGCTTGTATATATTGGAATTTTATATTTGTGCTGACTCCGTCAGCCGTAGCATACCCCCCGCCTTACACTCGAATGTTCAGTGAACCTTCGAGTATAGGACTGGAGTATGTTTCGAAATAATCATTTGGATGATCCTTCTCCACCAATTACACCGTCGGTGGAATTGGTGGAATTGGTGGAAAACCTAACGACTTGATAGGGGCAAGCCGCAGACCTGATTGGTGCTCGGCCGAGGGTCTGCTGAGGGCACATGGCGGTCTTAAGTTAAGCCCAACGCCAGCCTTAAGTTAAGACCGATGCCCGTCATAAGTTAAGACCAACCGCGACTATAGTTTATAGGCAAGCCCAAGCACCATCCACCTGCCACCCATACAATAAATTGATGTGTCTTTCGTTACACCATATTGATAAATACTCTATATTATGAGGTTTTGGAATAGATTCTGGGGATTGCTGATGACATGCTGTGTTTTTGCCGCTGGGGCGCAGACTGTCTCTCCCCGCGACTTTGGTTGGGACTCGGCGGAATCGGACAGTGCCCGGTTCTGGGTGCTCTACAACACCCATGTGGCTGCCGTTAACAGCCGCAGCATGGTCAGTTACCAAGGGATGGACACCCTTGACATTGAAATCCCATCGAATGCACTGAGCATACCGCTGGCCGACAGCAACAACTTTGCCAATGCGGTGTTACGTGTCAAGAACACCCACAAGAACGTGTTTCTTTTCAGCCGCATACGGGAATCACAGCCCATTGCCGTGAGCGACAACGCATTGCTTTGCCAATGTATTGAAAACAACAACTTCTCCCCTATTCCAGAATTGAGCGAAGGCATTTATCTACTGCACATCACCGACAGCAATGCCTGGGTGGGCGAGCGCGAAGGGCATGCCTACGGCCATTACCGCGAGGATTTGAAGATGGTATGGCACGACGGCTATGCCGAAGACCCAATCATCGCTCCATACCAACCGCACAACTCGCAGCCTCGCTGCAAGATTGTCAGATACACAAAAGACGAGATTGGATTCTTTTTTGGCAACCTCACCCTTTTGCGCGACAGCTTGGCCACCCACCGCACTTATCTGCTCGATATCCAATACCTTGTGTTGCCAATGATACGCAACGTCAACGTAGTAACCCCCACCAGCACGTTGGTGGACGACTGTATCATGCGCATCTACCATTGCTACATGCCCTGCCTCGACAGCATCCGCATACAGGGATCATACTCTCGCAACAACCGCTCGGGATATGGACTATTGATGAACAACTGCGTTCGCAGCCGGTTCGAACACCTTTATGCCCGCACCCCCTGGGGCGTTTTTGGCACCAACAACATGAACCAAGTGGACTTTTACAATTGCGACTTCGACCGTTTCGAC
Organism: Bacteroidales bacterium; assembly: GCA_024400505.1. Taxonomy (GTDB): domain Bacteria; phylum Bacteroidota; class Bacteroidia; order Bacteroidales; family P3; genus Colimorpha. Next base: position 16,926 of record JAKSMP010000024.1, read on the forward strand.
ATCCACTGCTATGGTCGCAATATCTCATTCCACAACTGCCGCCAGCAAGACAGCTACAACCAGTTCTCCTCCACTTTCGGCATCATCAGCTATGACAACTGCCATTTCAACAACTTCACACCCGTGCTGATAGAAAGTTCTTACAATGCCTACAACCATTTTGAACTGTGGTTGGAGGACTGCACCTGGAACCTCACTCCCGAGCACAACTACCTGATGGATGCGGGCACACTCGTCCGTTCACAACCCATACGCCAAGAGTTGGAGCCCTACTGCCTGCCCTCGGTGAGGATTGAGAACTGCACCATCACTGCCGACAGGAAAGTGCGCCAGATGCACCTCTTCCATTTCCACGGCGCACCTAGCAACAGCCCCATCCAAGCCACCCAATATATAGACCTTGACAATATTTCTAGCCCCAAAAAGCTCAAAATACAGCTCACCCAAAGCAAATACAAAGACATTCGTTTTCAAGACGATATACAACTCCAATTGACAAACACACCTCCAAAACCCTGAAAAGTTAAAAAATAATCGTACCTTTGCAGAAATTTTATAGATACAAACAATACTAATACAGAAAAGAATCAATAACAATTACAGCCATGAAAAAGATAATTTTAACCCTGGCCCTGATTGTAGCCACACTCTCCGCCACAGCTGAAAACATCCTTTATTTCACCTATCATCAAGCTGCCCGCACCGTGTCGGTGCTCAACAACCAAGACGAATTGATGATTTGGTGCGGCTACGAGGATGAGATGCCCACCTATTGCCTCATCAACGAAGTGTGGGCCGAGCAGATCAGTTCTTCTTTTTACGAAATTTGGCTCTATGGTTGGGATGCCTACACCGGCGATGAAATCTACATGCCCATCGACTTGGAATGTATCTACCTCATGACCAACCACAAAATCTATAGCGCAGCTTCCTACCTGCGCTTCCGCACCAGCCACAGCCGTCCCACCTTCACCTGGGCCATGCCCCCCTATCATCCCTTCACCCGCTATCCCCGCCCCACCACTTACTACTATACCTACCACTATGATGTGCACTGCCATGGCTGGTATCACGCTCATCACCACGATGTGCACTACCACCCCTACTATCGCTGCCACTATCATGCAATGCCTCCCATGCCCACCAAACCCTTCCATCCCGGCAAGGAGCGCCCCGGATACACCGAGCACAACAACGGCACCTTCACCTACAACAACCTTCCCCTCGTAGGCAATATCACCACTTCACGCTCCCAGGTCAACATGCGCAACAATCCTGCCGAACAGCGTAGCGGCAGCCGCATCACCAGCACCCGCGGCAGCAACACCATCACCACTACCGACCGTGCCACAGGCTCTCGCTCCACTAGCACCGCTCCCGACCGCTCCGATGTGAGCACCGGACGTGGCACCACCACCAACAACGACCGTGCCAACAGCTCCAGCACCATCAACTCCGACCGCAATGGCAACACCTCTAGCCGAGGCAACAGCGGCAACACTAGCACCAGTCGCTCCGACAACTCATCCAACCGCAATGGCGGTGTCAGCTCCGACCGTGGCAGCAGCACACAGCAATCCAGCTCTTCTAGCCGTGTGAGCTCTTCATCCAGCAACTCCAACGGCCGCGGCAACAACGTGAGCTCCGACAACTCATCCAGCCGCAATGGCGGTGTCAGCTCCGACCGTGGCAGCAGCACCCAGCAATCCAGCTCTTCTAGCCGTGTGAGCTCTTCATCCAACAACTCCAACGGCCGCGGCAACAACGTGAGCTCCAACAACTCATCCAGCCGCAATAGCGGTGTCAGCTCCGACCGTGGCAGCAGCACTCAGCAGTCCAGCTCTTCTAGCCGTGCAAACACTTCCGCTAGCAATTCGTCCAGTCGCGGCAACAGCCAGCAGTCGGCCACCAGCAGCCAGCAGCGTTCCAACACATCCAGCCGCTCCAATGCCACCAAAAGCGAACCTAGCAGTAGCCGTGGATCTAGCGCTACCTCTTCATCCAGCTCTCGCAGCAGCAACAGCGACCAGGAATCCACCACCTCTCGCAGCAATTCAAGCTCAAGAGGTTCTTCCAATCGCAGCGGCAGATAATCTATTAAGAAAATAATTCATGCAATGAGGGGTTGTAGCTCAAGAATACAGCCCCTCAATTCATAAACCTTATCAACTAACACATCATGTCAATCAAAGCAAGCGAACTCGTTTTGGCTCCCAATGGCAGCCTTTATCATATCGGACTTACTGGCCAAACCTTGGCCGACGACATCCTCCTGGTGGGCGACCCCGACCGAGTGAACATGTTCAAAGAAATATTCGACAGCATCGAATACGAATCACAAAACCGCGAACTCCACGCTCTCACAGGCACCTACCACGGACACCGATTCACCGCCTTGTCCACCGGCATGGGGTGCGACAACATCGACATCGTGGCCACCGAGCTTGATGCCGCTGCCAACTTCGACCTTGCCACCCGCACACCCCTTGACCATCACCGCTCGCTCAATATGGTGCGTATTGGCACCAGCGGATCGCTCCAAGCCGACATCGATTGCGGAAGCCTAGTGGCCTCGCGATTTGCCATCGGCCTGGACGGTTTACTCAACTACTATCAACACACCAACGAAGGATTCATGCCTGAGATGGAAGCTGCCTTTGCCCAGCACATGCAGCTCGACAGCCGCCTCGCCGCACCCTATTGCGTGAGCGGCAGCCCTGCTCTGCTCAACAAAGTGGCCTCCGACATGCACCACGGCATCACCGCCACCGCACCGGGTTTCTATGGCCCCCAAGGCCGCCACATACGCCTAGCCCCCAGCATCGACCAACTCAACGAAAAATTGGCCTCCTTCAGCTGGGACGGCACCCGCGTCACCAACCTCGAAATGGAGACCTCCGCCATCTTTGGCTTTGCCAACGCTTTGGGCCATCAAGCACTCACCGTTTGCCTAATTATTGCCAACCGCCCCACTGGCCAATTCCTTAACGACTACCACGCCCCCATGCGCCAAGCCATTGGCCGCATAGTGGAGAGCCTGAGCAAATAAAACCTTGCAGCCATGAGAAGAATACTCCTCATCCTCTTCGCCGTCATCCTTGGCGGTGTGTCCTACGGACAAAACCAGCCCGAATACATTCCCGAGCAGCTGGGCCGCGACTCGCACCATATTATCCAATCGCTGGGAGCCTTTGTGGGCAACGAGCGTTCCGAGAGCCAACAATTCGACATCACCTACATGCCCGCTGGCAACGGAGTGGATGGAGTGATGATCATCAACACAGCCGACTATCGGTGCACATTCAAACTCGACAAAGACTACGACATCTGCTACGAGCTGCGCATCGATATCCGCTCCAAGGAATTTCTAGACGACTTCTACACCCTTTTTGCCGTCTTCCCCACCGAGAACATGGACACCTACCGTCTCATGCGTTTCGGCAACGAGAAACTCCACGTTACCGAAAATCCGTCTACCACCACCAAGTATCGCACCTTCAACTTCACCATCGAAGAATAGACCAGCCTGCTGATAATATCCACATTCTTTATCGCAAATCTGCAACACGGGTTCCAAAACGACAAACACAACAGAATTGACTAAGTTTGTATCGTTTGCCAACGAGAAGCCATCACTCCGCGTTTGGAAGACGCTACACCTAGCCCCTAGTGTTACCCACTAGCTGAGCAAGGTAGCGTCTTCCAGACGCATTTTGGATCCAGTCTTCTTGCCTATAGTGCCGCTAGCTCGGCACTATAGGTTATGGAGATAACGTCTTCCAGACGGTACCAGAACGCAACTCGGGCAAAGTCTCTCCGCGTCTGGAAGACGCCATCTCAATAACCCCGTACATGCGCCAGCATGTGCGGGGTGAGACAAAAGAATCCAATCCGCGTCTGGAAGACGCTACACCTATCCCCTAGTGTTATTTATAAATCATGATAAATAACGTAAACTGGACTTAAAAAATGTATGGCATCAACAAAACAACGTTGGCTAGCCCCATACCTATCAAAAAAAAACTTCTTTCGGAGAGTCATCAGGGTACAGGCCTGCATGGGGTAGAGAATTACAAAATCCTTTGGTTATATAGAAGTAATGGAAAAACTAGAATCACAAATGAGACTGCAGGGTTAGCCGTTTACCGTTGGCCAATCCTGCAGTCAAATGTAGCAGCAAATGTATATTAGCGTTTAACCAACTTGCTGGTTGTTCCGTTGCAACGAATATAGTAGATGCCGGAGTGCAAACCTCTGAGGTCGATAGTGACTTTTCCATTAGAAAGGTAATACTGCGTCATTTCGACACCCAAGGAATTGTACAATTTCACAGCTTGGTGCTCGGGAGCATTGGATTCAATAGTGACAAACCCTTGTGTTGGGTTTGGATAAATCATGATGATAGGTTTCTCTTCAACACGTTCGATATTAACGCTAGTTCCAGACTGTGGAATATAGGCAAAAGTCTTTCCCGATGAGGTGGTATTTTGATAGAACATATTGCGGATATCATCGGTGTACTTCTGCAAGAGCTCAACGCTGGTCAAGGCTGTACCATTCTCGGCTTTGGCCGAAATAAAGGCCAAGTCGAATTCTTGCATCTCGCCAGAGCGGAAAGTAAATGGGCCGGAGCTTGACAATGTTCTTCTATCACCAGGAGTATTCTGGCTTGTAATCTCCGACCAGTCGTTGGGCAATACAGAGGGAATCACACCATTGGTACCCCAATGAAGCGGATCGGTATCGCCAGGATACATGAAAGTTGTTGGCGTGGCTATGCTGTTGTCAATCACACTCGAATTGTTATCAACGCCATGGTATATTGGGCTACCATTTTTGCGCAAAGAACGTGTGTAGTTAAAATGATGATATGACTGAACTGGCTCACCAAGAATCGGATCCAAACTATTATTATAATACATGTGATTGGTCATACCCAACCGCTCATCATCGACAATGCCATTGCCGAAGTTCATTCCGTTGATACTGCTGTTTCCAAAAGTATCACCCGGTTCAAAGTACCATGCATTGGGATAATAACTATCAGCATCGTGCGTTATTGCCACAGTATCGTAACCATTTCCGTTGGCATATCTTTGCAATTCGGTGAGATAGAATGTACGCATCTTTTCTATGTCGACCTTAGGATTGTCAACTCCATCGGCCTGGATTCGGGCACCACCCAGGATGGCCACACCCTGAGCTGGTGGCACGCCAGCAAAGGCACCGCGTCCGGGGCCATCTTCATCATCGCCATTGTAAGCATACGAGAGGCCTCGTTTTACATCGCATCCAATAAAGTCGTCCAATAAATATCCAAGATCGAAATCAGTAAACATTCCAAAATAGCAATCCTTATATGTTCGGTGAGACTTGTTGTAAATCTTGTAGTTGACAAACATAGTGTTGTTCAAAGCCTCCGAAGTGTCGTTGAACTCGTATGCCAACATGTGAATTTCCAGTCCCATGGGATTCGTGTTTTCAAAGATGGTGTCGTACCTTCCGGGATTAGCATGACGATTGGATAAAGAAGAAGGAACATTGTCGTTGAAAATTGCAAAGGCTGCCTGATCGCCACGTATCAAGGGATAGTCGCCTCGGAGGGGTGTGTAAATGCTGTCGCCATCAATGTCCACAAATGGACCAGGCCAGTTGGCCAGATCACTGTCCATCTCATAGTCTAGATTGCCCACATTGCTGATATGGTAGTCGATTTGGTTTCGTCCCACCTTCCAAACATGACTCCACGAAAGGCTGTCCCATCTCAGCATGGTGCCGCCTTCTTGGTATGGGCCTGGAGTATAGTCATTCTCACAAGGAAGAGAATATCGGTCAGTAGCGGTGAAAATGCTATCGTCATCAAGTCCGGCCACCCATAGCCCGCTAGAAAATATCGTGGCCGTAGAATCGCTAAGGAAATAATATTGTGCCTTATTGTCGATATAGCTTGTTGAACCGTACACTTTGATGGGTGCATGGACATTATTGGTGTCAAGGACTGCATAAGCTGTGCGAATGACGTTGGCCACAATCGTGTCGCTGGTATCGGCAATAAATGTTGTGAAAGCGCCAACACTTCCATTACTCCAATAATCAGCCATTGCTTCCGCCGTATGGGAATCAAATAATCCGGGTCCGCTATGCTTTACAGGACGAGCATACAACACCACCTTCTCGCCTGGCTCATAGTAATATGGACCCAGGTCGTATCTGCTGGGCAAACGAACATCTCCATTATTTGTGTGGGAAATAGTATATGGGGCATTGCACCATATCGGGACGGCAATCATGCAAGTATCAGATGTGGCCGTAGTAATTACAACAGAGCTACATCTGGACATTAACCGACCAAAAGTCCCATATCCGCCAAAACCATCTTGTCGGTAGCTGTCCAAAGCCCCGCAAGGAACAATCAGAGCCGTCTCACGATTGCCCAAGCGACTCAGTATAGATAACATATTCCAATCCGTGGATGCTGATGGATTATTAAAAAATATTGTATCCACGAAGATAGAGTCGCTAGCATTATATGAATACAACTTCTCACCAAAAGTGAGAACCTTAATATTGAAACAACCAGCAAGACAGTTTTCTCCTAATACGGCCAATGAGTCAGGTGTGGAAAAACGAGTGAGCGAAGTGTCCCGATTAAAGGCGCCACCGCCTATTGCAACAATGTTATCCTTCCAACTAATACTAGACAGGCTATAGCATTCTGCAAAGGCATTACCGCCGATGGTTGTGGCCACTTGGGGGGCTGTGATGTCATTATCGCCGATGGACAATGTGGTGATGGCTGAGCATTGGCTGAATGCGCCGCTGCCAATATTGGAGACTGAATTAGGTAATACCAACTCAGTTAGGCTCACACAACGGCTAAACGCATTGTTTCCGATATTAGCTACCGAATTGGGTATTACCAGTTCGGACAGAGACGAGCAATTACTAAACGCATAATCCCAAATGTCGACAACCGAATTGGGGATAGTGACACTAGTGAGATTATAACAGTTTTCGAATGCATGCGCACCAATAGTCACCACCGTGTTAGGAATGACCACCGATCTGACATTGGGATTGCAACTGATAATGGTTGTGCGAGAATCGTCACGATAGGTTAAATCGCCAATAGTTACAGCCGTTGGCATGAGAAATTCATAATACCTATGGCTCTCCGGGTGAGAGCGTACAACACCTGATTGGAACACAGGGGAGTTGTCAGAAATAAAGAAGTATTCTTGGCCGCTACTGGCTCCAACAGAAATATCACTCATTAGAGACCAAAAAGTACTCCACGAAATAGTATCGTACACCACACAGATATGGTTGTTAGCTTCCATTAACTGAACCTGGTACCTGCTAGTATAGACTCTATTAGTAGTACCATAACGTATACTACGGTAATATAAAAACTCATATACAGCTGTTCGGTTTGGTGACGTTCCAAAAACCTCATAGCTGACACACTTTAAGGGCAGGTCGCCTTGGTGATTGCCATAAGCTACGACGCCCGGTGCATTTGCTGCTTGGCTCACATCCCAACCGTCGCTGCCTGAAGATCCAAACTTGACCAAACCCCATTTGTTGGTGCAAAACTGTGTGTACTGTTCCCCCGCAAAGGTGAACGGAAATCCAATATTGAATGGGCCGAAAACAGTATCACTTGCGGAAGAGTCGGCAAGAGTGACAGCATTGTCTGTCAGATGATACCATCTGGTTGAATCAATTCCTGTGTCGAAATACTGAGCTGATAGCTGCTGGGAATAAAGCAGCATCAGCAGAGCAACTGCATACTTTAGTAGTTTTTGTTCCATAATTTCTGGATTAGTTATTGCATTTTGTTTTATTATACAGCAAGATGAGAAAAGGAAATTCCACATTGAATTCCCCAACCCTTCTTTGCAATTATTTTTTTGCAAAGATACGTTTTTTTTCCTACTCCGATATAGTTTTTTAACAATCCCCAAAAGCTACCTATGGAGGGGTGATTATCAACAAGTTACAAACAAAACTATTTTTTGAATAAGAATCTATATACAACACTTTTCCTGCCCACGTGCTACTACAATGCTACAAAATTAATCATCTGTACAAGGCCGTGTTCTTGGTCAAAAGGGAGCATATCTAATTGGTTTAGCAGTCAAAGCACCTTTCGAAGTTGCATGCTGGGTATAGAACTGCATCCCGCCCAACACAGCCAATGCCTTGCCGGTAGTCGCAAATGCCATTGCAGCGCAAACTCTACAAAAGTTTTGTTCGCATCAACCACTCCATATACCCCCACCCCAATCAATAAAGGTGAGTTCTATAAATTCCACATTAGAAAGAGATGAAATCAATTATCATTTTTCTGTGATTTCAATGCCCCTTTCGGCATCTTTAGCCTTCTCAGTCGGTTACAATGCACCGCATTGCGCCCTCCTTCGGCGGCGAAACCTGCTCGAAACGTTCAACGAAATCACTAGAAAGCAATTTATAGAACTCACCTAAAAAAGAAGGATTCAGAAAAATGTAGGAAAGATACAAAACACTATCGTTCTGACGTATTATTATCGAGCAGATTGCTAATTGTTTTTCGTTTTTTCATACATACTCTATCTTTTTATATCACAGGCGATAGCGAACAGTATTAAACCACTTCGCAGAACCTATAAGGTTGCAAAAAATCTGCCATGTCGAATTTTTTTCGTATCTTTGCACGTTTTTATATATCATTACGATGCAAAATATCAGAAATATCGCCATCATTGCACACGTCGACCACGGCAAGACCACTTTGGTCGACCGCATGTTGCACCAGGCACAGCTTTTCCGCGAAAATCAGGAGACTGGCGACCTCATTCTTGACAACAACGACTTGGAACGTGAACGCGGTATCACCATCCTTTCCAAGAATGTATCTATCCGTTACAAAGGCACTAAAATCAACATCATCGATACCCCTGGCCACAGCGACTTTGGCGGCGAAGTTGAGCGCGTGCTGAACATGGCCGACGGCGTGCTGCTGGTGGTGGATGCTTTTGAAGGACCCATGCCCCAGACCCGTTTTGTGTTGCAGAAAGCCATCGAACTGGGGTTGAAACCCATCGTTGTGATCAACAAAGTGGACAAGCCCAACTGCGACCCCGAACTGACCCAAGAGGCTGTGTTTGACCTCATGTTCAACCTGGGTGCAACCAACGAGCAGCTGGATTTCCCCACCTGCTATGGTTCAGCCAAGCAGGGCTGGATGGGACCCGACTGGAACACTCCCACCGAGGACATCTCATACTTGATGGACCTCATCATCGAACATATTCCCGAGCCCAAGGTGCCCGAGGGAAACACCCAAATGATGCTCTCCAGCCTCGATTATAGCTCCTATCTGGGACGTATTGCCGTAGGCCGACTGAACCGTGGCACATTGCAAGCCGGACAGCCCATCATGCTGGTGAAACGCGACCAGAGCCAGATTTCCTCCAAAGTGAAAGAGCTCTACACCTTTGAGGGTCTCGGCAAAGAGCGAGTGAAAAACGTGATTGAGGCAGGCGAAATATGCGCAGTGCTCCTCGACTTGGACAAGAACGTGATGTTTGAAATTGGCGATACCATCTGCGATATCGAGAACCCCGAGCCACTGCCCCCCATCAAGGTGGATGAGCCTACAATGAGCATGCTCTTCACCATCAACAACTCACCTTTCTTCGGCAAAGAAGGTAAGTTTGTGACCAGCCGCCACCTGCGCGACCGTCTTTACAAAGAGCTTGAAAAGAACCTGGCCATGCGCATTGAGGAAACCAACTCGCCCGATTCTTTGTTGGTTTACGGACGCGGCATCCTCCATCTCTCCATCTTGATTGAGACCATGCGCCGTGAGGGCTATGAGCTACAAGTGGGTCAGCCCAAGGTGATCATCAAAGAAATTGACGGCCAGAAATGCGAACCTATCGAGCAACTCACCGTGCTTGTGCCCGAGGAGTTCTCCTCCAAGGTGATTGACGTGGTGACCCGCCGCAAGGGCGAGATTGGCACTATCGACACCAAGGGCGACCGTGTGCAGCTCGACTTCCAGATCCCCTCGCGCGGTATTATCGGCTTGCGCAACACACTCCTCACTGCCACCAACGGCGAAGCTATCATCGCCCACCGATTGGCTGGCTTTGAGCCTTGGAAAGGCGATATCGACGACCACAAGATGGGAGCCCTCATTGCCAAAGAGACTGGCGAGGCCACAGCCTATAGTATCAGCAAACTTCAAGACCGCGGTCCATTCTTCATCGAGCCTGGCGACCACGTTTATACTGGCGAAGTGATTGGCGAGAGCTTGCGTCCTGGCAACGACATCGTGATCAACGTTGTCACGGCCAAAAACCTCACCAACATGCGCAGCAAGAGTGCCGACGACAAGTCCACCACCACACCTCCCATCAAGTTCTCGCTTGAAGAGGCCATGGAATATATCCGCGACGACGAATACCTAGAAATCACCCCCAACAGCCTCCGCATCCGCAAAATCATCCTTGACGAGATTGAGCGCAAACGTGCCCGCATAGCTATGGGACGTGAGGTAGAAGAATAAATAAAATTTGTAGAAAAACCCAAAACACTAAATTGACATGCCACGCGTATTTGACACCAACGTTCAGTTGATTAAATACAATGTACTGAAAGAGGTAATCCGCAGAGCCTACGACGACACTCTGCAAGATGCATACCTCGACATACCCAAGGCCATCGTGCCCGGACCCAAAGCCACTATGCGCTGCTGCATTTACAAAGAGCGCGCCATTGTGCAGGAAAGAGTGAAAATGGCCATGGGCGGCGACCCAACCAATCCCAACCCTGTGCAGGTGATTGACATTGCATGCGACGAATGCCCCTCGGGCGGCATGTTCGTCACCCCTGCTTGTCGCGGATGCTTGATGCACGCCTGCGCTGATGTGTGCCCCAAGAATGCCATCACCATCGTTGACCACCGCTGCACCATCGACAAGGACAAATGTATTGAATGTGGCAAATGCACCAAGGCATGCCCCTACTCTGCCATCATTGCCCAGAAACGTCCCTGCATCCAAAGCTGCAAACCCAAAGCTATCAGCATCAACGAGCAAGGCGCTGCCATGATCAACAACGAAAAGTGCGTGTCGTGCGGTGCATGTGTTTATAAGTGTCCCTTTGGAGCCATCACCGACAAGTCATTGGTGCTCGACATCATCAAGATACTGAAAGAATCGGAGAACAACACCAAGTATAAGGTATATGCAGTGATAGCCCCCGCCATCGTGGGTCAGTGTCGCATCGGCCGTGTCACTCAGGTGGCCACCGCCATCAAGATGCTGGGCTTCCACCAAGTGGTAGAGGCCGCATTGGGTGCCGACATCACCCTGCACCACGAAGCCCATGAATGGGCTGAGCGTGGCATCATGACCACTAGCTGCTGCCCATCATTTGTGGCCTTCATTGAGAAGAACTATCCCGAATTGGTGAAGTACATCTCATCTTCGCCCTCGCCCATGATTGAGACAGCCAAGCTCATCCGCCGTTCCGACCCCACTGCCAAGATTGTTTTCATCGGACCATGCAGCAGCAAGAAGATGGAGTACCGCTTGGAGAAGACCGAAGGAATGATTGACAGCGTGATGTCGTTCGAAGAGTTGCAGGCATTTGTTGATGCACGCGATATCGACCCCACCACCCTCGAAGATTCCGAACTCGACAACGCTTCGTATTATGGTCGTATCTTTGCCAAGTCGGGCGGTATCACCCAAGGCATACAAGATGTGGCCAAAGCACTGGGCGTGGAAGGTCTCAAACCCTGCACCATGAATGGTCTGGACGAGTGCAACAAGGCTCTCATGCTCCTGAAAATGGGCAAAGCCACTCAGAATTTCTTTGAAGGCATGGCCTGCGACGGAGGTTGCATCAACGGTCCGCTCAGCATCACCCACGGCCCTCGCAATGTGGTGGATGTGGACAAATACGGCAACGAAGCCAAAGAGAAAACCATCGACAACTCGGTGAAACTCTACGAGCTCTCCCTCCTCTCTGAAAAGAAATAATTTCTTTCAAATATCTTATATTCAAAAAGGGTGGAACCACGCTAGTGATTCCACCCTTGTGTGTTTATGTAGTATAGTTGTTCTGTGGCTTAGTCGCCTGGTTGTTGCCGCAACGACTAAGCAATAAAGCTACGCAACTACTAGTAATCGGTATTGTTTCGATTATTGCTCAGACGCTGTTTCCATTTCTCTTGCTCAGCTTTCTGCTCGATGAGGGCACGCACGGGAGCCAGACCCGAAGGGCTGTTCTGCTCGATGGCTTTGAGCACAGCACCACCACCAGTGAAGATATAATAATCTTTGCTGTCCAACGCCATGATGTAAAGGCCAGGCAACAGTCGCTTAAGTTCTTGCATGGTATCGCCACCACCATAAAGTTTCACAGCATGAGGGTTGCGATCAATCACAGTGTCCAGCGCAATGGTGCCTTCGTTGAAATGGGGCACTAGACCCATCACAGCATTCACAAAGATGGTCTTTGCCGAAAGAAACACTTCCAGAATCTCGGGCTCATCGTAGCTTTCGGGAGCCACATCCAACACATAATTAAGCTGGGTGCCTGGCTCCAACTTACGGATATCGTGCACACGGAATTTGCCGTCAATGCGTTCGCCAAACACATCGCTCTCAACAATAAAGGGCAGCTCGACAATCTTCTTGGGATACTGCTCAGCAAATTCCACAAATTCAGCAGCCAAGCGCACATCCTCTTCGCCCACGCCCTTGATGGTGATGCCATACTTGGCACACAAATAGGCATTATAAATCACGCCGCCCAACACCAGTTGGTCGCTTTTTTGGAGGAGCGAGTAAAGGCTGTTGATCTTGGTGTCGAACTTAGAACCTGCCACCACCGACACGAGTGGCTGTTTGGCATAAAAGATACGCTCCAAGTTCTCAATTTCCTTCTGCATCAAGAAACCCGCATAAGAGGGCAGATACCTGGTAATGCCGTAGGTGGAGGCATGGGGTTGCCACGATCCAAATGCGTCGTTCACATAAATATCGGCCAAGCCAGCCAGCTGATTGGCAAAACGCTCAGCATTCTCGTCCTTGGCTTCTTCGCCTGTGAACCAGCGAGTGTTGGGCAGATACACCATATCAATCTCGTGCTCGCGCAGACGGCGAATGGAGTGATTGATATTACTCTCAATACTCAAATAGCCCTCCTTGCCGTGCGTGTAGAACTCAGGCACCTCGATGGTGAGGTGGAGCTTGTTTTGCAGATATTCCACAATGGGGCGAACCGAGGTGGCATCGCTTTGGGTGATGGACTGGTCGGCTTTGTTGCGCGGACGACCCACGTGGGTCATGAGAATGATTTTTCCACCCTTTGAGAGGATATAAAACAAGGTGCCGAAAGTGGCATCAATACGGTAAGGGTCGTGAATGACACCGCCCTTCACCACATTGTGGTCCACACGAACCAACACAACCTTATTCTTCAAATCGGCTTCCTGTATCAAAGGCAGGTCGCGCAATGCTGCAATACTAATGTTTTTATTCATAATTATTTAGTTTTAAAAAAGTTCATAACAAAACTGTTACCTTTTACCTGCTACCTACTACCTGCTACCTAACTTATCAGCTTCCACCCAGTCGCCGCCTTCTTTTATCAAGTTTACCAATTCCTCCACAGCGTCGGCTTGGTCGATATTGCGTTTCATCACCTCTTTGCCTTTGTAGAGGGTAATTTTGCCAGCGCCCTGGCCCACATATCCGTAGTGGGCGTCGGCCATCTCGCCGGGGCCATTCACAATGCAGCCCATCACACCTATTTTCACCCCTTTGAGATGCTTGGTGCGGGCTTTGATTTGTTCAAGAGCATCTTGAATGTCGTACTGAGTGCGTCCACAAGAGGGGCAAGCGATGTATTCGCACTGGCTGATGCGTGCGCCCACAGCCTGCAAAATATCGTAAGCCACAGGGATTTCGGCTTCAGGGTCTTCGGTGAGTGACACGCGTATGGTGTCGCCGATGCCGTCCACCAACAAGGCACCAATGCCAGCCGCGCTTTTGTATCGGGCCTGCATGGCGTTGCCTGCCTCAGTAACGCCCAAGTGGATAGGATAGTCCATGCCCAACTCCTTCATTTTCTCCACAAAACGGCGAGTGCTCTGCACCATCACCCCCACATTGCTGGCTTTCATGGAGAAAACAAGCTGGTGATAGTCCTGCTGGCGACACACCTGCGCAAACTCCACAGCCGACTGAGCCATACCCTCGGCAGTGTTGCCATAGCGGCTCATGATGCGCTCCGAGAGCGAACCATGGTTGGTGCCGATACGCATAGCGGTGTTGTGCTGCTTGCATATTTCGATCAAGCGAGCCATCTTGTCGCCGATACGCTTCAGCTCGTCGTTGTATTCTTGCTCGGTGAAATGGGTCTTGCCCACATTGCGGTCGGTGTAGTTGCCGGGGTTGACGCGCACTTTCTCTACAATGGTGGCCGCTGTTTCTGCTGCCAGAGGGTTGAAATGGATGTCGGCCACCAGAGGCACATAGCATCCCCGCTTGGCCAGTTCGGTTTTGATGTTATACAGGTTCTCGGCGGCTTTCACATCGGGGGCAGTGATGCGAACGATTTCGCATCCGGCTTCCACCATGCGGAGGGTTTGTTCTACGGTGGCCTGGGTGTCCATCGTGTCGGTGTTGGTCATCGACTGCACCCTAATTGGTGCGCCACCGCCAAGGGTCAAATCTCCAATATGTATCTGTCTGCTCATTTGTATGCGGGTATGATATTATCAACTACTTAAAATACACCTCGGTGGCACCAGCGCCATACACGCTCATGGGAGCATCGATGTATTGCACGTTGTTGTACTGATCCAGTTCGTTCTGTATTTGGGTTTTCAGCACTCCGCGGCCCACTCCGTGGATGAACACCACACGTTTCATGTTGTTCATCAGCGCATGATTCAGGCAGGTGCGGAAGAAACGGAGCTGCACATCTAGTTTCTCGCTGTCGGCCAGCAACTCGGGGGTTTCGTGCAACGCCTCAATGTGCAAATCTACCTCGGCCTCGCCAGGGCGAACCATATACTGCAAGAGGATATTGTCGTTCAGCTCGCGGGCATTCTTGTTTTGCAGCTGAGAAAGACGTTTTTGCAAACTTTTCACCTGGTTCTGCAGGTTTGCCACCTGGCTGCGCAACTTCTTGTTCTCCTCGCGCAACTTATCAACATTATCGTCGTCGGCCGAGCCGGTGAATTTCTCTTTCAACTTGCGGTTCTGTTCGGCCTGCTGAGCAGCGGCTTTGCTCTCAGCCTCGGCCATGCGCTTAGCCTCTTCGGCCGAAGGCAGATGGCCAGGCACATCTTGGTTAAAAACCTTCCCCACCCCACTCATATCGGCCATGCGAATGAGCTCATTGGCGGGCATTGGCATATCAAAACCTGTGTCATCGCGCACAAAAATGAAATCATTGGTAATCTTGGTGACCACACCGCCACCAATGCTATTCAAAAACTTAACTTTATCTCCTATTTGAAACTTTGTCATAATATGGTTTATTTATTTCATCAACTGTATTTATTGGAACGAAATCTTCCAAAGCTGTCAAAAGTCGCTCGAACTCAGATGCATCCCAGTCTGACCCAAAAAGAATCAACACACGGTCGTGAAGATTATAGAAGCTGAGCGTGTCGGAATTTCTGCCTTTTTCAAACAGATGGCACAGCATCCAACCGAAGCTGAGTGAACCCATGGCGCTTATCTTATAATCGTAATGGAAGAGGAACCTGTCGAATGGTATGGACTCAGAAAAAGTGCGACGGCGTGTGTGGCAGGCAAAGCGTACCTGACGGCTGTCGTAGTCCAGCTTGATGCTATCGATATAGACCCAACCGCTTCTGATCCACCGCACAAAGAGAATGAATGCCAAGGTGAGGAGGATGCCGCCAAGAAGCAGCGCTAAAGAATGTACCTCAACAGAAAAGATGCATGCGAGAGGGATGACGACCAGGGCAAAGAAAATGATGCACTCCAACCACCCGCTTTCGCTACAAGA
>JAKSMP010000025.1 GCA_024400505.1 Bacteroidales bacterium
GTCTATATGTCTTATTTGCGTACATACAAATGTTGTCAACTGCCCGCAATATGCGAAGGAATAGACACCAAGAACCGCATCTGATGCTCCCATATCAACTAATTGTAGTGAGTCGCAAGAATAGAAAGCGAAATATCCGATACTCTCAACACCGCCTCCGAAAATGACACGTTTCAGCCGCTGGCAATAGGAAGCACCCTCCAGCTCTATAATTCTGGTTGCAGAGGGAAACACAAACGACTGAAAACTAGAACCTTGAAAAGCGTACCGATGTACAGACTCAACAGCAGCCCCAATATGGATGGAATCGGCAGTCAAGTCCCAAAACGCATATTCGCCAATACAAGTGGCAGCGTCG
The DNA here is from genome assembly GCA_024400505.1 of Bacteroidales bacterium. GTDB lineage: Bacteria > Bacteroidota > Bacteroidia > Bacteroidales > P3 > Colimorpha. The sequence goes on from JAKSMP010000025.1 coordinate 359, forward strand.
CTCAACCAAACGACATCAAAATCATCTCTGTATTGATGCCAAGGAGCCGGAGTGTCCATATCATAGTCGCGCATTTTGCCTGAACCTGTGATAGTTAATACTCTCGTGGAAGTGTTGATTTGCCACATTAAGTTCGTGCTGTCCACTTTGGGGTAGGCTACAGGCCTGCCACAAGTGCCCGAATACACCGTACAATAGACCGTGACGGGGAATAGCAACAAAAGAAGGATTGCAATGAATAATTTTTTTCTCATATATACAAAATCAGGAGTTTTACTATTATTTGACACCAACACGCATTCTCATATACCGACGGCGTTAGCAATTATCACATAACTAGTTACTTTTTTTTTTAAAAAAACATATTCACATTTAGCAACGCTTTAGGAGGGTTCTATAAATTCATTTTTTGACCTAAAGGTGGCTAGAACCAATTATTCCACCTTTAGTTTCTTTATTTCTTTTACAGCCCACTAAACAGATAAGTTATGAGGACTGATTTCGGTTGCAAAGTTACACTTTTTTCCCTATTTAAAACAAAAAATCAGACCAAAAATTCCAACAAATTTCATGGGGGGGGGTGATTATCAATTAGTTAAAATCAGCTCAATCCTTATGTAATCTGATTCTGCCAAGATATTCTTATACTTACAAATATTCAAAATAGGAATAAAAAACATCTCTTGGGTCTGACTATGGCTTTTAAAATGATAAGTCTTTTCCACCAACCGTTCAAATTATTCACAACAATTCCTGAGATGTACAACACAATATTACACACCCACACATTTCCACTTCCAGTCATTCTCCATTCTGCCCATTAACAACCTGAGTAACACTAGAACTTTACCGAAGCGACACTGGAGAAGCGATACAAAATGATATAAGAACCGGCATGGCACACAAACACAGACAAAATGTTCCATTTCACCTCTTTCAGTATCGAGGGAAAAAACAAAAAGATGGATTACCGTAATACAGATAATCCATCTTTACATTTCGCGGAGAGACAGGGATTCGAACCCTGGGACCCCCAGAGGAGGTCAACGGTTTTCGAGACCGCCCCGATCGACCACTCCGGCATCTCTCCTTGATTTCCAAAGACTAACAGCATTTGCTCTTGGTCAATTCGTTTTGCAAAGATACGACTTTTTTTTGAATAACCAAAAGTTTTTTTGAGGCACAACTCTCCTATGCCTCAATTGCTGAGCCTGAGGATATCTTAGAACTCAACCACTGGGCCGGTGGGGCTGTTCTTGAATTGGTTGTAACGTTCTTTTGAAAACTTATAAAGCGTGGCGGGTCTGCTCTGAATACCTGTGCGCTTGAGGCCTGTTGGAACCACAATGTTAACACTTTCGGAGACCATCTTTTTTTGGAAATTGCGACGATCAAAGGTAGTTTGCAATATAATTTCATAAATGCGCTGAAGCTCAGTCATGGTGAACTGCTCGTTGAGAAAATCAAAAGCGATGGGACGGAAATAAATCTGAGTCTTCATCCATTCTTTTGCCTTTTCAAATATCTGCGCATGGCCTAAGCCTAACTGAAGGGTCTGAGGATCGTCGATGTCAAACCAACGGAGCTCGCTAAAACTGCTGCCTTCAGCCACTGATACATCACATTTGCGCATGGGATAAAGATAAGCCACTGATACCACTGCGCCACGAGTATCACGAGCGGCAGAATAGTCGGAGAAAAGTTGATAGAGTGTGTTGGGCGTAATGCCAGAAATTTTCTCCACGAACACCTTCATGGCAGACTGCTCAAGCGAGGTGTCTTTCCCCATTTTAAAGATTCTACCGGGCAACACAAATTCATCTTTGGAGGGTTCTTCGGCACGTTTGCCCAACAATACATGAAGTTTGTTGTCATCATATCCCAATATTACGATATCGGTGGCAACTGCAGGACTTGGATATTGCTTAAATTCGCTCATAGTATTTGTTTAATGTATTCTCACCCTAGGGTCAAGAAGACCATAGAGTATATCAGTTAATATATTAATTATTATCAAAAGAACGCAGATGAAAAGGATTGAACCCATGACAACGGGAAAATCATATTTTTCTAATCCATCTACGATAACGATTCCCATCCCTTTCCAGTCAAAGACGTATTCCACAAATACAGCACCTGCTAGCAGACCTGCCAACCAACCCGAAGCCGAAGTGACAACGGGGTTCATGGCATTGCGCAAAGCATGGTGGACCACCACTTGCCTATAAGGCAGTCCTTTGGCACGTGCGGTGCGGATATAGTCTTGCGAGAGGGCTTCGAGCATGCTGTTTTTGGTCAGCTGGGTGAGCGTGGCCAAGGGGCGTATGCCGAGCGTGATGGCTGGGAGGATAAGATTCTTTAGGTCGAGATATTCGCCTGTGCCATAGTCGTCAACGGTGTAGAGATTGCCAAACATGTTGAGGTGGGTGAAGTCTGCCAACACATAGGCAAAAAACCAGGCAATGAGTATAGCGGCAAAGAATGAAGGCAACGACATACCCAAAGTGGAAATGACAAGAGTGAGACGATCGATGAATGTGTCCTTGTGGAGGGCTGAAATGACCCCGAACGTCACACCCAAAATCAGCGCAAAGCCGAGTGCTACCACAGCCAATAAGGCCGTCTGCGGGAAAGCAGAAGTGATGATCTCTGATACTTTGCGTTTGGACTGGTAACTACGGCGCAAATAGGGCCACTTGATCACCACCGACACTTCGCCCAACTTCGCCAGCTGGGTATAAGGAGCATATTTGTCGGGGGCGAGATAAAAGTAGTTTCTAGGGTCGGAATTGTTGTGGAGCGAAATGGGGAGCAGGTCGTTGATGTAATTGAGATATTGCAGCGTAACGGGTTTATCGCGCCCCAAATCGCGGTTGATGATCTCTATACTCTCGGCATCGGCTCTTTGGCCCAGCATCATGCGGGCTGGGTCGCCAGGCAGGATGTTGAAAAGGAAGAACACCAGCGTGACCACCCCCAGCAGCACCAGGAGTCCATACATAAGCCGTTTGAGCGTATAGTTCAGCAAAGTATGATGCTTGTTTTAATCGTGTTTATTGTTAATATTCCATGCTTGCATTTATCTCAAACCACGAACCACAGATTTCTTGGCCACAAAATCCTTGAGGTAGTAAGGCTCGAAATACGCCACATCTTCAACTTGCTGGTTGGCAAGCTTGCTAATGGCCACAGGCAACATGCCCGATGCCGAGATAAGGAAATCATCAGCATAGCGAGCATGGGGATGAGCACCCAAAAGGGGGCGCGTCTTCTCTGCTCCATCTCCCAGAAAAACCACCTCATCGCGGTCCAAATACTGGTCATAGATGCCCGCCTCAATGATATCAGCCTGCACAGCTCGCACCTCACCGTTACGCGAGTAGAAAGCAGTATAACATTCCATGCGACGTGCGTCAATCATGGGACACACCAAGCCGTTGTATTGAGGGTTTGCGGCATAATACTGCGCTGCCATGCCTTGGAGGGTGGGCACAGCAAGCAGTGGAATGCCCAGCGCATAACAAAACCCTTTGGCAGAGCTCACGCCAATGCGCAGCCCAGTATAACTACCTGGTCCACTGCTCACACACACAGCTTGCAGCTGGCTTGGCAGCACCTGACATTCGTCAAGCAGATGCTTGACAAACACCGACAGCTTCGAGGAATGGGCATTGGGTTCAGCCGAATGCAACTCGGCAAGTATTTTTCCTTCGTGGGCCAATGCCACAGAGCACACGGGGGTGGCAGTTTCTATCAACAGGAGCATGGTTGCAACTATTTATGGAATTAATATCACGCTACAATCTCTATCTCATATCCACCACTTCCACCTTGGGGTGCGACTTGGTATCGAAAGCAAAATCTGTATCCAAGGCTTGAGCGTTCTTGAAATTGGTGATGGTGTATTCGCCACGAGAAGAGTCATAGTTGTGCTGCTCCATTTTTTTGAGCACAAGTGTCTTGCCATTGATGAAAAGGCGCACTTTGTGGAATGTATTGCTACGATAAGGCTGCAGGTCGATGATAACGGTGCCATCGTCTTCCTCGCGGATAAACTTGGCACGAAACGACTTTTGATAGTTGGCCAAGAGTTTTGCGGGGTTGGTCAGGTCATCATCGGACGTGGTCAGGTTGTTGACAACCACTTCGTTGGCTGGGCGGTTGTATTGCCACACCGATTTGCCGTCGCAATAAATCTCCAAATCGCCGGCCTTCACACGATAGCGTGGCGCGCTATAAAGCACTTCGGCTTTCTGGCGGAAAGTTTCTTTCTTGTTGGCATCAAGGTTGACCACCGAAACGGAGAAACTTACGGTGCCGTTCATCTTGGCGGCAGCTTTTTTCAAGAAAGCATTGGCACCCTCATCCACAGCGCCTTTGTCGGTGTGAGTGAGCTGAGCCATGGCAGAAATACAGGCAATCGAGAGCAGCAGGATGGTGAATAACTTTTTCATTAATAGTCGGGTATTAGATGGGTTATTAGTGGAGATTGACTCCTATAATATGCATAAATTCTTCGCGGGTTTTGGGGTCGTTCATAAATGCGCCCGTAAAATCGCTAGTGGTGGTGATGGCATTCTGTTTCTGCACACCGCGCATAGACATGCACATGTGCTGTGCCTCTATCACCACAGCCACACCCAGAGGATCCAAAGTTTTCTGAATGCAGTCTTTGATTTCGCGGGTGAGGCGTTCCTGCACCTGCAAGCGGCGGGCATAAGCATCCACAATGCGAGGTATCTTGCTCAGCCCCACTATGGTGCCGTTGGGGATATAGGCCACATGGGCTTTGCCCACAAAAGGCATCATGTGATGTTCGCACATAGAATACACCTCAATATCTTTGACCACCACCATCTGTTTGTAATCTTCGTGGAACAAGGCGGAGCGCAGTATCGACTCGGGGTCCAGGTCGTATCCGTTGGTAACAAACAGCATGGCTTTGGCAATGCGCTCAGGCGATTTGAGCAATCCTTCGCGTTCGGGGTCTTCGCCCAACAGCGAGAGAATGGCCTTGTAATGCTCTGCCAACTTGGCCACACACTCTTGGTCGTATTGATCTATCTTGAGATAACCTTCGTTCATAATCAAAGTATAATTATAGTATTATTCAATATATAATAGCAACCCTTTCAGGTATTCGCCCTCGGGATGGTAGATACTAACGGGGTGATCCATGGCGTGGGGCAGCTGACGCACAATGCGCACCTTGCGATGAGCGTTGGCAGCGGCCGTAAAGCACATGGTTTGGAAATCGTCGCGGCTCACGGCCTGCGAGCAGCTGAATGTCAGCAGCAATCCGCCGGGGCGAATCTTTTCCATAGCTTTTTGGTTGATATTGCGATAACCCTTCAGCCCCTGCTGCAATGAGCGGTGGTTCTTGGCAAAAGCTGGCGGATCCAAGATAATCACGTCAAACTGGTCATCCACCTTGTCCAGATATTGCAATACATCGGCCACCACACCCTGATGGGGGGCATTTTGTCCAAAGTTGAGCTCCACATTGCGGTTGCACAGAGCAATGGCTTTTTTGCTGATATCCACCGTCTCCACATAGGCAGCCCCTCCGCGCAATGCACCCAGGCTGAAACCACCCGTATAGCCAAAACAGTTCAGCACTTTGCAGCCCTTGGCAATCGAGCCCACCAGATGGCGGTTCTCGCGCTGATCCACAAAGAATCCAGTCTTCTGTCCTTCATAGAAATTGATAAGCAGTCGGTTGCCATCCTCGCATATCTCCCACTCTGCCGGTTCCTCACCCCATATATATCCATCTTCTACCCCACCGCCGGGTATGGTGGTGGAGCTTTTGTCAAACACCGATTTCAGATCCAATTCCTCAGCAAAAAGCTGAGCCAGCAAGGGGAATGTGCGATGCATTCCCACGCTGTGGGCCTGCAACACCAGCACACCATTGTAATAATCGGCCACCAAACCGGGCAGGAAATCGCCCTCGGCATGCACAAGCCTAAAAACATTAGTGCCCGGCAAGTCAAAGAACCCCAGTCGCCTACGATATGCAACAGCTTGCTGCACACGTTCGCGCCAAAAATCGGGATGTTGTTGAGGATCGACGTTGGGCGAATCAAAGCTGAGCACCTTGCACACGATGCTCTCGTCTTGGAAATGGCCAGCAGCAAGCCACTGTCCGTCAGCGCCAATCACATCTACGATATCTCCCTCCTGGGGCTTTCCCACACGCTTGCGCACAGCACCGGAGAAAATCCAAGGGTGGCGACGAAGGACAGACTTTTCCTTGCCAGGGGCCAATATTAGTTGGGGACGAGTGTTCATTTCATCTTATTCTATTAAAATGCAAAAATACACATTTTTTTTGATATAGTATCCTTTTGAGCCAATAAATTGCATCCCACAGCACAAATATCCATGCAACTCAACCTATTAACATATCACCAAAATTACACCATACCACTTGCTTCAACTTTATTTTTCTAAACCACAAGCAGCATTATATTGTCAAGAAGAAACTCCTCAACAAATAAATAATGCAAACTCAACACTTATCCTCATTCCCCCCCAATCTCGCCCACACGATAGATGCCGTTGCGTGCAAAAGCGTGAGCGCCCGATGCGGAGAGCGTACGCCCCACCACCTGGTTGTTGGCATCATAGGCGGCAATAGTGAGGTTGGTATATGTCGTTGGCCAGCAAGCCACATAATAGTTAGTGCCGGCAGCCAGGTTGCCAGTTTTTGCGCGGAAAGTGACCACGTGGGCCGAATCCACGTCAAATACACTAGCAGACGATGTCAGATCAGCCTCGCCATTATTAAGGCATGAGCAGTAGGCAGCGCCCACCAACCTTCCGTGGTTGGCATCGGGGGTGGCGGCTCGGTCGGCTGTCACTTTCACATAAGCCACCTGAGTGGTGCAGCTGCTAGCAATTGCAAACTGCAAGAATGACACACAATTGTGGTAGAAGAAGTTGACCTAGTTGCTCTCGTTTGCCTTCTGTGCATGCGACACCATCACCAGTGTGCGGGGATCATAGCCGCTGGCATTGGCATATTGATTGGATGGCAACTGAACACGGAAAGGACGGCCATTTGTATTAAACAACGCAAAAGAGGTGCCACCGCCATTAGGCACATTGGCTTTGAGCAATGCCGAATGAGGATAGACGCTCATAAAATAGGTTTGAGTGGCAAACACATCGTGGTGTGGCGTGGCATCCGAATGATTGTTCTTTACAAAATAGGCTTTATTGCCCTCCAGTCGATGGACAGTGAATGGACCACCTTGGGGATTGGTTCCATAGCAGGTCACCCACAGTTCATCATTCTCCTGCCATGTCTGCTCGCCGCTGGCAGTATTGAGCTCCACCTTGGCGGTGCTCGCCTCCAGCACACCCGAGAAAACCAATTCTTTACTCTCCTTGCTGCAAGCCGCCAACACGGCCACGGCAGCCAATCCTATAACAATGCTTCTTAATTTCATGATAATGGGATGTTTGTGGATTATTGGAAAATATTGGTGGCATCGATATGTGAGAATGTCTCCAATGATCGGTCACCAGCATTCTGGTCGTTGACCAACATAAACATGTCATCGTGCGAGCAAATCTTTTCGGGACCGCTGCCAGCAAAACCGCGCTCAATGCGGAACGACACCACCTTTACCTGTGGCGCCACATACCATTTGTTGTTTACTTTTTGCTTATACATTATTATTTATTCGGATTAACGTTTCACCCATCAGTATTATTGCCTTGCGGGACAGAAAAAAGCCCCAACCAGGCGGCTGGAGCTTGTATGGCAATCCCTGCCCATCAATGGCAACAGAGGGGCAAACGATAGACACTGGCGGCGGCAAAACGCACCATCAGTTGGCGAAATTGCCGGGGCATCCTCACCCACGCCTGGACGGCAATGGACTCGGGCACACCACCATAGTAAGCCTCGGCCATCGGGGCGGCTATGGCACAGAGGGTGTCGGTGTCGCCTCCCAGCGACACACCCAGGCGTATGCACGACTCAAAGTCGGTGCTATCCAAGAATGCGGCAAAAGCCTGTGGCACGGTCTCTTGGCAAGTCTCGTTGAATCGATAAGTGGGACGTATGTCGTCGCAATGGAGCGATAGGTCGTAGCCATAAGTCCGTTCCACATATCGCATTATCTCGTCCTTGGTGGCGCCCTGACGGGCCATAAAGATGGCTGCTGCCGTGGCCTGAGCGCCCTTCACTCCTTCGGGGTGGTTGTGGGTGATAATGGCAGACTGCTCTGCCCAATACTCGGTCTCGGCCAGCGAGTCGAAAAACCATCCACAAGAGCTCACCCGCATCGCCGACCCATTGCCAAAGCTGTTGTATGGCACTCGGCTTTGGCCGCCATTCTTGTGCAGCCTTTCGGGTTCAAAAAGCCAGCAGCGGAACCTTCCACCATAGCCGGCATTGGGAAACCCCTGCCCATACTCCACCATAATACGCTCCAAGTCTTTCTGCGAGCGGCTCGGTCCCAGCAGCAGCCATTCTGCTACAGCCATGGTCATCACAGAATCGTCAGTGATGGTGCTGCGTGATTGAAACAAAGGAAATTGCGTGGTTTTGATGTTGTTGAATTCATAAACGGAGCCAATGGTGTCTCCTGTAATTGCGCCTAACATAATTTTATTTGATTTTAAGATTTTTATATTAAAAGTTCGGGGCGAGGGCTGCAGCCTACTACCTGCTACCTCCTACCTGAAACTGCTTGGGCAAGATGACGTTGGGAGCGTGCTTCACGGCTGCAAACATGGGTGCCACCTCGCGGGGCGTGTAGCCAGCATGGCCACATCCAATAGGTGTCACCTTGAACAGCATCTCGGGATGATTGAGAGCAAACTGGCAGAATCGGGCCACAGCTTGCGCCATCTCGTTTTTGCTCACCCCCACAGTGGGTATGGCATACGACTGACCCTGCAACCCTTCGGCCTGACCAAAAATGGCTCCATGGTGCGCCAAAGCCTCCATGGCTGCACCTCCGTTGTGCTGTCCACGGCGGTTGCTGCCAAATACAAATATCTCCACCTGCTCAGGCTCGTAGAAAGTTTCATTCATATTGCGCATACGCATCACCTGCTCCTCACGCGAGATATAGGGGTCGGTTTCCATCATCTCGTTGATGCGAGAGAAATGGCGCATCCGGGCATGCACCTCCATGTCGAAACCAGCTTCCATCCCCACCTCGGTGTGCTCAAACTCCTGCACGTTGTTGATGTTCATACTGCTAGCCGCGGACTCCACATCGTGGTCAGCCCCCATATAAGCAAAAGTCCAGCCCAGCGAACGATAGTGGGCAATCATATCGGCCACCTGCTTGCCCGTGTAATGATGCGAAGCGTTTTCCATGCCATCGGTGATAATAGTCACCACCACCGTGCTCTGCTCGCCCAAAGACACAGCGGCCACTTTCTCCAACGACGATCCCACAGCGTCATACAGCGGCGTGGAGCAGCAAGGACTGTATTGGTTTGACCGCAAGTCGGTCACACTATCGATGGGCACAGCCTCATACACATCGCGCTGCTCGCAACCGCAAAACAAACGCAGAGTGACCAAATGCTCCTGCGTGGCAGCAAATTGCTGCTGCGCATGGCGGATGGCAGCCAGCGTCTCGTTCACACCGCCCACGGCAGCCTGCTGAATAGAACACATCGAACCACTCTTGTCAAGGATAATGACATTGTAAACTTTCATTTTAGATTGCAACTGTTTCATAGCAAAAAATCTTATGTTTTTCAGACGCAAAATTACAAACAAATTTTGAATTACAAAATATTTTTTGGTAAAAATTACATAGATACAATACAACTCATTATATTTCAGCACAAAGAATAATAAAAAATATTTCACCTAATGAGTTTCCTAGCATACAAACGTAAGCAAATAGAAGTCCAATTTATCGTATTTTGAACAAATATAAACACGCAATAAGTCCCACCGCGAAAGTTCCACTAGCACTCGCCTGCCGCAAACTCGCTATCAATCATGCTGGTTACCTCAAGCCAACAACCCTCAAAAAGCCTATCACATCCAATGCCAAACCATATAATTTTACCTCTATTGCAATTTGCAGACAATTGAAAATCTGCATATTGAAAAAACTTTTTGCGTATTTGCCGAAAATATCGTAAATTTGCAATTTCAAATATAGAACAATTTATAGATTATGACTAAAGCAGACATCGTTAACGAAATTGCCAGAAAAACCGGCATCGAGAAAATTGCAATCCAGGCAACCATCGAAGAATTCATGGAAGTGGTCAAGGGCAGCATGGCCAAAGGCGAAAACGTATATCTTCGCGGCTTTGGCACATTCGATATCGTCAGAAGAGCCGAGAAAACTGCCCGCAACATCAGCAAGGGCACTTCAGTGATCGTTCCCGCTCACAACATCCCCCATTTCAAACCCTGCCCCGAATTCAAAGAGGCTGTGAAGTAACAATTCTCTCATCACAAGTAATTTGTCAAAAAAAATCCTCACCGCGCTTCCGTTGCTCGGTGGGGATTTTTATTTATTGGTTAGCCCCGCCTTCGGGGCATTCACTTCCCTGCACAAGTGGAAGAAATGTTTTTGTCGAAACACACACCGACCAGCCCGCTCGGAGAGGGGGACGAGGCGGCAGCCATCCACTTGTATTTATATATCGTATTTATAGAACCCACCTATATTGTATGTCACTTGTCGCCAAGGTGGTTCAACAGCATAAGGCAACAATCCCCCGCCACAAATTTGTTGGCGAGGGATTGGCTTGGGAAGCAGAGTAACAGTCCCATGTCAAAAACCATATATCTGACGGCGAGCAACCCCATACTTCCCCACGAGGAACCATATATCTGACGGTCATGAACCATATATCTGCTGAAAAAATTGCCCGCTCTTTTTTGAGCAGAACCCCATATCTCTCGAAATCATCTGACTTGAAAATGTTAGACAAGTTTTTCTCATTATATGCGGCAATGCAACATTCAACAAATTTTTAACATATACAAAACGTCACCAAAGGCATGACAGTTGTATGGTGGCTGTATAGTGGCCGTATGGTAGCTGTATCAAATCAGCATATATAAAATCTGTCATTTACTATACCAATAACGATTTCTAACTTCCTTGTCATATTTGCCAGTGTCTATGATTGGCTCTTTATTCAACTGTATATTTCCTGTAAGTTTATTAATAGTATAGACACTAGTATCGCGAGAATAGTAACCTGGGGTACATGTGGCTACTATAATTGTATCATTATATCGTACCCTTATAACAATATCGTCACATTCTCCGATAGGCAATACAATTCTCCGATTAGGATTTTGACAAATGCCTTGTGGATAATCTTGAACATAAAAGTAACCATTACCCAAATCCACATCACTTCCCATCCTTATTCCAATACAAGATGACATTAATAGCAAAAGCATTGAGATGAGGCCCCAACGGCCATTTCTGATTGATCTTTGCTGTTCCATATATGCTGATTTTAAATCCATGATTATCATTTATCCCTGTCCTCAAACGTTCAAAGAGGATTAAGGTAGGCCCAAAAATAAAAGAAATGCAAAGATACAAACTTTTTCTTACATATAAATATTATTCTATAAATTAAATTTGGGGTTTATGGGGGAATCATCACGTTGCATCGGATTCGGTTGCACCGGATTGGCAATCCGATACTTCTTATTATTAGGATTTTAAATCAGCTAGACCATATTCCTTTACTTTATTGATTATTCATCACTTTTAGTAAGCTGCACCGGATATAAACCCTACACAGCAGCATCGACCTGAACATACATAGGGGCCAATCTACCCCATTTATCAGCAACCGCTTTCAGCGCGACAGGTATAGTGAATAGTCAAATATTTTGCGGGTGGGCATTATATTTTTTTAGGGTAGGGGTCGGAGGTATTTTTGGGTAGGGTAAAATGCATTTTTGGGTAAGGGTAAAATAGTTTTTTGGGTAGGGTAAAAAATTCGATTGGGCAATGGTGCTGGAGATGAGAATCGCAAGAAAGCAATTTTTAGAAGTTAGCACAACAAAGTTTTTGCATTGTCACATGATAGAAAGGGACAAAATAAAGCGGTGAAAAACAGATAAAAAATGGATGATGAAAATATTTTTTGTTGCTGATTGAAAAAAATGTTGTATTTTTGCAGCCGATTTGGTCATCGCTTAGGCGATGTGAAAAGGGAATCAGGTGAGAATCCTGAACAGTCCCGCTGCTGTGAATCCTAATTGAAAGCCGCAGCCTCCAAGAATGAAAGCCACTGCACGGCGCCATAGTCGTGTGGGAAGGCGGAGGCAGCGAAGGATGAGTCAGAAGACCTGCCAAGTCGTTCATTTCATAGTCCTCGAGGAAAGGAATATTGGAAGAGAAAGATTAATCATGGCTGGTCGAAAGCAGACTGCTGTGCTGAGGTGCAACAAAACAAAGGGTCTGCAAAGGATCTGGTCGCCCAATCTTCCGTGTATTTTCTTTTAATCGAGCACTTGATTTGAGCAAAATTGAGTTGATTAATATTTGTAATTTTGATAAAAAAGTATGATTAAAAGATTAACACTTCTCTGTTTGGGCATGGCCATGATGATTGGCTCAATGGCCCAGAACAACAACGCCCTCTACGGCAACAAGGACAAGGCTGCCGAAGGTATCTACAAACGTATCCTCAACAACGGCAAGGAGGTGACTTTCACCGCCGACGATGTGCAATTCTGGTGCGGCACTGGCAGCAACCAAGCTGTGATTGTGGTGGGTTGGGACGACGCCACCGACCCTCAGGCCATCGGCTGGGGTGTGCGCTGGAACGGTCCTGTGGTGGCCATCGACTTGATTGACTCCATTGCCACCTACGACTCCCGCTTCTCCTATCAGTTTGGCGGCGGCCTGATTTCCAACGTGGAATTTTCGGACAACGGCGAAACCCTCACCAGCGAATATAACTGGTGGTGCTACTACATCAACGGCGACTGGGCCAGCGGCTATGGCGCACAAGATGTGGAAGATGGCGACTATCTGGAACTGAGCGGCGACTGCTCTTGGGAATTCACCACCGCCACCCCCGCAGTGGATCCCAACGCTGTGATTGACACCACTCCCACCATTCCCGATGCAACCATCGCACACGCCGACATCCTGCACTGGGTGGGCATGGGCGAGAACGAGGTGGTGATTGCCGTCAACTGGAACGCCCCCGACACCTGCTTGGCATGGGGTGTTCGTTTCGGCGCTGACACCATCACACTGAAGGACGCTATGGACTCCATCATGTGCAAAGACTACCGTTTCAAATACGTCCCCGGCGATTGGGGTATTGACGAAATCATTTTCAACGACTACCAGGGCACCCACTACTCACTGACCGATGTGGAGAACTTCAACTACTGGTGGTGCAACTACAACGGCGCAGCAGCTGATTATGCCTATGACGAGCAGCAGCTGGTGAACGGCGACCAGGTGAAATGGGGCGACCCCACCTGCGGCATAGTGATTGACACCATGTGGGGCTATCCCTCTGAGATTGTGTGGACCAAAGAGGTGAGCGCTGTGCCCGCCCTCGTATCGGGTCCCTTCTGCGGCGCAGCCGAAACCGAAGGCAGCACCGCCATCCACTATTCCGACACCCTTTTCAAGGGCTGGGCATCGGGCTGCGAGCTTAACCTGGGCCGCACCGACATTGCCGACCCCGACGCAGCTATCGTCTCCTACGGCTCGGCCAACGACGCTATTGGCGCTGTGGTGGAAGGCAACTTGGCTGTGGTGAGCCTGGGCGATGGTGGCTCGGCTACCCTCACCTTTGACTATCCCATCACCAACGGCGAGGGCTACGACTTTGCCGTATTCGAAAACTCTTTCAACGACACTTTCCTGGAACTCGCATTTGTTGAAGTGAGCACCGACGGCGAACACTTCGTGCGTTTCCCCTCCACCTCTCTCACCTCCAGCTGCCACGGCGTGGGCGGTTCCGGCGGCATCAACCCCACCTACATCGATGGCTTGGCTGGCAAGTATCGCACCGGCTACGGCACCCCATTCGATCTGGAACAGCTGCGCGACAGCGCCAATATCGATATCGACAGCATCATGTTCGTGCGCATCGTTGACGTGGTTGGCTCTATCGACGCCGAATTTGCCACCTACGACTCTTGGGGCAACATGGTGGTGGACCCCTACCCCACCGGCAGCTACAGCAGCGGTTTCGACCTGGACGGCGTGGGCGTGATCAACTGGAAATACACCGAACCCAACATCGAGCCCGAAGGCATCGACAATGTTGTGGCACAGCAGATAAGTCTGTATCCCAACCCCGCTCAGGCTGAGGTAACTTGCACCGTGAGCATGGACGGCGAGCACGTGATGAATATCTTCGACATGACTGGCCGCCAGCTGATGCACACCACTTTCCAAGGCACCCATACCACCATCAATGTGGCAGCATTGAGTTCCGGCATCTACATGGTGCGCATCGACGGACAGGCTCATCGCTTGGTGATCAAGAAATAAAATTCGACTGTCTTTCATTATCATTATTTATTACCATTACGCAAGAGCCGTCTCCCCGTGAGGCGGCTTTTTTTTTCGTAGCTGAGATATACTATAAATGGCTTTTTGCCGTTATGAAAATTCAATTTAAACAAAAATAGCAATATTATGACCCAAAACATTCTGAAAAAGAGTTTCGCACTCTTCGCATGCATTGCGCTGACAGCTGCCATGATGGTGGGCTGCAAAAAGGACGACACCCAACCCATCATCCCCGACACCAACGACTCCACCGTCACCCCCACCCTGCCCGAGACCGAAGGCTATGTGATTTATGGCGATGACTCCGTGAGCATGGAATACATCATCCTGGAAGACCTGGGCGGCATGTTCATCCTGAACGCTCAGCTGACCAACGGCGACCAGTTTGGTGCCATCACAGCTGCCAACCCCATCGACGCTGGCGAGATGCAATTTACCGATATCATGACCATACTGATGGGCGGCGACGGCGCTTATGCCAGCTACACCATGAGCAACGACGACTACGACGATATGGTGTCCGGCACCCTGGTGGCCAGAACCATCAAAGACCAGAACGAAGTGGTGGTGGAAGGCACCACCGAGGGCGGCAAGAGCCTGAAGCTTTATTTCAAAGGCCAGATTGTGAACCTCACCCAGCCCACCGGCACCGGCAACATCGCTTTCGGCGGCAAGAACTACCCCGTGGAGTTGGCAACCGTGATGAAATCATCGGGTGTGTATGAGTATTACATCTGCGACTTGGCCATGTACAACACCATGAGCATCTTTGTCAACAGCCCCATGACCACCAACACCACCTACAACTTCACCACCGACGAGAACGCTATCTTCAGCAACAACAGCCTGGCTGTGGGCGACCTGGCCATCATGGAGGCTAGCGGCGAAGACATGGTAGTGGAATCGATGGTGACTGGCGGCACCGTGACCACCACCGTCAACGGCAACCAACTCACCCTGAATGTGAGCGGCACCACCACCGCTGGCGAGTTCACCCTCACCTACACCGGCACTACCTATGCTGGCTATATGAACAAAATGGCCAAGAGAATGGCCAAGATGCGCAAATAAATAACCACTTGAACAACCCTCTGGCAGTCGGCGCAAGCAAAAGCTTGGGCCGACTGCTTTTTTGTGAAGCGCAACAATAAATAAACCATTTCTCCGTTATGGAAAACATTATGCGCAACAACAAATTATTATCCATCATCGCCTGTGCCGCCCTGGCAGCTCTTTGCTGCATCGGCTGCGGCAAAGAAGAGGAGCCCATTGTGCCCGTGGTGCCCGACTCCACCGACAACCCCTTCACCCCCGCCGAGAGCAACCACTACAACTATGGCAGCGACTCGCTCAGCTTGGCCACCGCCGCCCTCACCAACTACCAAGGCACCTACACCTATACCTTCACCACCGACGACTATCATGGCATCGACATCATCGTGTCCACCCCAAGCGAAGGCACTTTTGAGCTGACAGGCAACACTTCGGCCATGCTCATTGATGGATATGACTACCTGCCCATCGTGGGCACATACAGCTGCCACCGTGTGGGGCAGAACTATGAATTCACCATCGACGGCACCTGCCAAGGCAAGGCGCTGCGGATGTATTACTATGGACCGCTTTACGACCTCTCCACCCCTTGCGGCGAAGGCAACCTGAACATCGATGGCCGCTCTTTGCAGCTGGATGTGCACTACAGCCACAACTTGGTGGACATCTACGAATATGTGATTGCCGACACCATGGGCAATCTGGCCGTGTCCATCTACACGCTGAAACACCTGGAGGACAAGTCCTACGCCATCACCTCCGACGAAAGCCGACTGGAGACCGAGGATGCCGTGATACTCTACAGCGAGGTGGAGAACAGCGGACGCACCATCATGGGCACCGCCGTCTCAGGCACACTCAGCATCCAGCATGCTGGCAACGACTACGACATCACTTTCAGCGGGCAACTCTTTGACGAGGTGGGCGAAAGAATCATCCCCTTCAACGGCACCTACCGTGGTCAACGTATCGACTTTTAATCAACGAATTAATAACAAAAACATTCAATAATTATGACAACAAAAGTATTCAGCCACAAAACCGCTGCCGCCTTCATGGCATGTGCGTTCATGGCCCTGATGGCCGTGGGTTGCAAGAAAGACAATGTGGAGCCCATCATCCCCGACACACACGACACCACCCCCGAGCAGGAGCCAAACTTCTTTATCTATGGCGACGACACCCTCACCATCGACCAGGTGACCCGCAAGTTTGACAACAACTACGGCATGCACACCACCACCATCGAGCTGACCAACGGCGACCAGTTCAACATCAGCAGCATCAAGATTCCCGATGGCGACTTCCTGTTCACCAATCTCAACCAGTTCTACACCTCGCCCGACTCAGTGTTGGGTGCTTATCACCAGCGGAATCAAGACAACTACCTCTGGCAGGGCACTTTCTCCGCCCATTATCTGTTCAACACCGTGGTACTCGACATCCAAGGCATCACCTACGACCAAAAAGTGGTATCCGTCCACTATAACGGTCCCGTCACCGATATCAGCGACCAAATGGGCACTGGCACCCTGGATTTCGGCGGCCGCACCTACCGCATGAACCTCTACTACTGCCTCAATCGCAACAACTTCTGCAACATCACCTTCACCAACACCGCCATGGATTTTAACATCAAAATCCAGAGCCGCAACGATTTCCTGAACGGCAAGGTTTATACCATCTCCGACAATGAAACCGACATTGCCAACGGCAACGCTATAGGCATGACCATCACCGCCAAGACCGACAACGGCCCCGTGACCGCCACTGCCACTTCGGGCGCTCTCAGCTACATCATCAACAATAACGGCACCGTGACGATCAACTACAACGGTTCAACCTCCCAAGGACAATTCTCTGGCAACTACAGCGGAGAGGTTGTCTCCATCGTACTTTTCAATAAGTAAATTCCCCTCAGCTGCAAAAGCTGATTCCATCAGCCCAGAAAGGCAAGAAGCAATGCTTCCCTTTCTGGGCTTTTTTGGTTAATGGCAGTTTGGTGTAAGGCCACAAAAAACATATTATAGAAATAAATTTCGTATCTTTGCATTTTTATTATTGTACGACAAATATATTGCTAAAATACTATGGATTCCGCATCTAACAAACCTCAGACCCCCAAGCCGCTAGGCTTCGGACAGACCATGTTGGCCTCTGCCGTAGGCGTTATCATTGCATTTGTGGTGCTCAATGTGCTCACCATCATCATGGCTTTGAGCATGATGTCAACAGCCCTCAGCTCCCAATCCGATGTACCCGTCATCAGCGGCAACAACCTGGCCATCGAGCTGGACCTCACCCAGTCGGTGAACGAACGTACCCCCAGCCAATTGAGCTCTCTCTTTGGTCAAGGCGAAGGCACCAGCCTGGAGCAGCTCATCACCGCCATCGAAAATGCAGCCCTCGATGATCGTGTCAACGCCCTCTACCTCCACCTGGGAGGCAGCAACCTCAGCTGGGCACAAGCCGAAGAGTTGCAGCTGGCCCTTGCCCGCTTCAACGATGTATCGGCCAAACCCATCATCGCCTGGGGCGAGAGCATGACCCAACCCGAATACTTCCTCAGCACCTCCGCCGACCGAATCGGCCTTCACCCTTCTGGCACCGTAGATTTCCGAGGCATCGGTGGCGAGGTGATTTTCTATAAAGGCCTCTTGGACAAACTGGGTGTGCACATGGAGCTCATCCGCCCCACCTCTTGTGCCTATAAGAGTGCCGGCGAGGTATATACCCGCACCAACATGAGCGACGCCAACCGCGAACAAGTGCGCTCCTACATCTCCAGCATCTGGGACTACGCCCTGCAGGTGATTGCCCAAAACCGCGACATCACTCCCGAGCATCTCAACACCTATGCCGACAACCTCACCGGCCACATGCCCGACCAAGCTGTGGCTGCCCACCTCATCGACACCCTCTGCTTTGCGCAGGATATCAAGCAAATGCTCCGCTCCCACTTTGGCGCCACCAAGATTGTCAAGGCCAACAAATATGCCAAGGCATGCGTGGCTCCCAAGGGCAAGAACATCGCCATCATCTATGCCGAGGGCGATGTGGTGCCCGGTTCGGGCGATGGTACTCGCACCGCAGTCTATGGCGATGATGTGGTAAAAGCCCTCAACGACGCAACCAAGGACAAGAGCGTCCATGCCATCATCCTGCGAGTCAACTCGCCCGGCGGCGCAGTCACCGCCTCCGAGGCCATGACCTACGCCGTGCGTTGTGCCAAGGAGAAGAAACCCGTTATCGTGTCCATGAGCGGCATGGCAGCCAGCGCAGGATATGAGATCAGCTGCTTCGCCACCAAGATTGTGGCCCATCCCACCACCCTCACGGGCAGCATCGGCGTGTTTGCCACCATTCCCGAAGTGGGCACCCTCCTCCGTCAGAAACTGGGCATCACCACCGACACCGTCATGACCAACCGCAATAGCACAGGCATTTCTGCTCTCCGCCCCCTCTCCAAAGATGCTCGAGAGGTGATGCAGCGCGGTGTGGAAGATTTTTATATTACCTTCACCCAGCGTGTGGCCGACGGCCGCGGACTCACCCGCACTTATGTTGACAGCATTGCCCGCGGTCGTGTGTGGACTGGCTTGCAGGCCAAGCAGATTGGACTAGTGGACACCCTGGGCGGACTTTCTCTCGCCTTCGAGCTGGCAGCCAAGGAAGCAAAGCTCAACCCCAAAGAGTGCCGCCTCAAAGCATTCCCCGCCGAGAAAGGCCTCTTGGATCAACTCTTTGAGCAGGTAAACTCCGACAAGGAAGAGGAAATCAAAGCCCGCATCAACGCCGTCATCCCCTTCTATAGTGAGTTGTGCAACTGGTCCACCATGGAGCCTCTCCAAGCCCGACTCCCCTTCATCATGAACATTGAATAATGAGTCCACGCTTCACCCCATGATAGTCTGTATAGCAGAAAAACCCTCCGTCGGACGCGACATTGCCCGCATCATCGGTGCCAATGTGGCGCACGACGGCTACATGGAGGGCAACGGTTACCAAGTCACCTGGACTTTCGGCCACCTCTGCACCCTCAAAGAGCCCCACGACTACACCCCCTGGTGGAAACAATGGGACTATGAAAACCTGCCCATGATTCCCCCCCGGTTCGGCATCAAGCTGATCGAGAACGAGGGCTACCAGAAACAATTTGCCACCATCCAACGCCTCATGCTTGCCGCCGACGAGATCATCAACTGCGGCGATGCCGGCCAAGAGGGTGAACTCATCCAGCGTTGGGTGATACAGAAAGCACAAGCCAAATGCCCGGTCAAGCGGCTGTGGATCTCATCCATGACCGATGAAGCCATCCGCGAAGGCTTTGCCAACCTCAAACAGCAAGACGAATACCAGTCGCTCTACGAGGCTGGCCTCTGCCGCGCCATCGGCGACTGGCTGCTGGGCATGAACGCCACCCGACTCTACACCCTCAAATACCGCCAGGCCAACCGCCAGGTGCTCTCCATCGGCCGAGTGCAGACCCCCACCCTGGCCATGATTGTCAACCGCCAGCTCGAAATCCAGCATTTCAAGCCCGAGCAATACTGGGTCCTCTCCACCATCTATCGCAACACCCTCTTCACCCTCAAGCAGAAAGAGAAAGACGACGAGGAAGAAGGCTCCGCCAACGCCAAAGGCCGCATCACCAACGAAGAGGAAGGCCGCCGCGCCTTGGAGAGCATCCGCAACCGCGATTTCGAGGTGACCGGCGTCACCCAGAAAGCCGGCAACGAGGCCCCCCCGCGCCTCTTCGACCTCACCAGCCTGCAGGTGGAGTGCAACAAAAAATTCTCCTTCTCAGCCGACGACACCCTCAAATACATCCAAAGCCTCTACGAGAAGAAATTCACCACCTATCCCCGTGTGGACACCACCTTCCTCTCCGACGACATCTACCCCAAGTGCCCCACCATCCTCCAGGGGCTGCTCCCCTATGCTCCCCTCATCCAGCCACTCATGGGCACCAAGCTCAAGAAGAGCAAGAAAGTGTTCGACTCCTCCAAGGTCACCGACCACCATGCCATCATCCCCACCGGCATGAACCCCGCCAACGGCGACATGACCCTCAACGAAAAGAAAGTCTTCGACCTCATCGCCCGCCGCTTCATCGCCGTCTTTTATCCCGACTGCAAATACTCCACCACCACCGTCACCGGCAAAGTGGAGACCGAGGAAACCACCGCCACCGGCAAAACCAAGAAAGGCAAGCTGGAGTTCAAAGCCACTGGCAAGCAAATCCTGGATCAAGGCTGGCGCAGCGTCTTTGCCTGGGGCCACGCCACCAAAGAGGTGGCCACCGACGACGAAGGCAACCGCAAAGACGATGAAGAGAAAACCCTGCCCGCTTTCCAGAAAGGCGAACGCGGCCCCCACACCCCCACCCTGGCCGAGAAATGGACCCAGCCGCCCAAGCCCTATACCGAGGCTACACTCCTGCGCGCCATGGAAACTGCCGGCAAGAGCGTGTCCGACGAGGAGCTGCGCGATGCCCTCAAAGCCAACGGCATCGGCCGCCCCTCCACCCGTGCCGCCATCATCGAAACGCTCTACAAGCGCAACTATATCCGCAAAGAGCGCAAAAGCCTCATCGCCACCGACACCGGCATCAGCCTCATCGCCACCATCCACAACGAGCTCCTCAAGAGTGCCGAACTCACCGGCCAATGGGAGAAAAAACTGCGCGAGATTGAGGCCCATCAATACAATGCCCAGCAATTCATCTACGAGCTCAAGCAGATGGTCGTTCAGCTGGTGCAGCAAGTAAAGATGGACCCCGCCCGCCCCAATATCACCCCTAACGTCTAGCACATATCCTATGAGATACTTTATACATCTTGCCTACAACGGCGCCAACTACAACGGCTACCAAACCCAGCCCGGGCTGCCCACCGTGCAGGAAACCATCGAGAAAGCCCTCTCCACCCTCCTGCGCCAGCCCGTGGCCATAGTGGGCTGCGGCCGCACCGACACCGGCGTCCACGCCAGCGACTACTACGCCCATTTCACCCTGCCCGAAACCGACACCTTCGACGGCAAGATCGACTGCCAGCAGCTGGTCTTCAAGCTCAACAGCTTCCTCCCTGCCGACCTCGCCATCTTCGACATCTTTCCCGTCCGCCCCAATGCCCATGCCCGCTTCGACGCCACCGCCCGCACCTATCAGTATCATGTCAGCGACCGTCGCCTCCCCTTCAAGCAAGGGCTCTACAGCCGCATCTACTACCGCCCCGACCTCGACCTCATGAACCAAGGGGCACAAATACTCTTGGAGTACGAAGACTTCACCTCCTTTGCCAAACTCCACACCGATGTCAAAACCAACATCTGCCACCTCTCCCTCGCCCATTGGCAGCAAGAGGGCGACGAATACATCTTCACCATCCGCAGCAACCGCTTCCTCCGCAACATGGTTCGCTCCGTCACGGGCACCCTCCTCGACGTTGGTCGCGGCAAACTCACCCTCGACGGACTCCGCCAGATAGTGGAACGCAAGAACCGCTGCGCCGCCGGCGTGTCCATGCCCCCCCAGGGCCTATTCCTCACCCAAGTAGAATACAACTTTGATCAATTAAAAATTAAGAATTAATAATCTAGAACCTCTAGATAACCTATCACCTCTAACAATTCTAGCCCCCCTAGAAAATAAACTCACCCCAAAATGAAATACATCGAAGTAACCATCACCCTTTCCCAAACCGATCCCGCCAGCGACATCCTCATCGACCTCCTGGGCAACGAAGGCCCCTACGACAGCTTTGTCGAGACCCCCGACGGACTCAAAGCCTATGTGCCTGCCGACAATTTCGACGAGCAATGGCTCCAGCAGCAACTGCTCGAAGTGGCCGACTTCTGCCAAGCAACCTACACCTTCGAAGCCATGCCCGACAAAAACTGGAACGAAGAGTGGGAGAAACAGCACAAACCCGTGCTGGTGGAGGCCGACAACGGCAAACGCCTTTGGGTGCGCGCCCCCTTCCACGAACATCGCACCGATGTCGATTGGGAACTCGAAATCGAACCCAAGATGTCCTTTGGCACCGCCCACCATCAAACCACCTACATGATGCTCTCCTACCTTAGCGAGCTGCCCGTCCAAGGGCTCAAAGTGCTCGACATGGGATGCGGCACCGCCGTGCTGGCACTCCTGGCCAAAGTGCGCGGAGCCAGCTATGTCGAGGGTATCGACATCGACGAGTGGGCCTACAACAACGCCATGGAAAACGCCGAGCGCAACAACGCCCAGCTCACCATCCGCATAGGCGATGCCAGCCTCTTGGGCGACACCCAGTTCGACCTCATCATCGCCAACATCAACCGCAACATCCTCCTCAACGACATGGCAGCCTACGTCGGCGTGCTCAATCCCGGCGGCACCCTGCTGCTGAGCGGATTCTACGAGAGCGATGTGCCCGCCCTCCAAGCCCACGCCCTCAACCTAGGCCTCCAGCTCCAAGAGACCAAGGTGCGCCAAACCTGGGCCGCCCTCCGCTTTGTCAAGACCGCATAAAGTCACATTTCCATAACACACAAAACGCCCCTAGCATCCTAGGGGCGTTTTCTTTTATCACCATGCTTCCTGCCGCACATTCCTGAGCACATGATTCTGGGCAACCACAGCATAGATACATTGCTGTGGACATTACGGTAAAAACTGGACATCCATTCTTCTTCAATAAATAGCCATATATTCTACAACGTCGCGAGACAAGAGAGAGTATGCATGATGCCATAATGCTGTCCGCAAATCACCAAAGCACTATACCTACTAAGATACCTTTCGGCTTGAGCATCAGTAAGGTTATAGTGTTGGGTAAAATCTGCCTCCAAAGCCAACCATCTAGCAAATTGTTTTTCAAACACATCGCACATAACTTATGAACATCGACAGAGACTGAACGCTCAGCTAGTTCAGAGATCTCCCAAAATCATTCTTTCGACTTCCTTATTTGCTTCATTCAGGATTTTTTCACCTTCGTTAACCAGAGATTTTGCAAGTAGCCTAGTTTCTGATATTTTATCAACTATTTCAATTTGTTTTGCAATTGGGATGTCTGGTATTTTCAATCCTCTAATATTTGAGGCATAAATATGTGGTTGTGCTGCACCAGTTTGTAGCTGATAAATGTATTCTTGCTGTAATCTCAACACCTCATACAGATATTTTGTCAAGAAACGTGACTTATCTTTTGAGAATACCACATTACAATCTGTTGCAAAAATTGGATTATCGTGATACCAAACATATCCAGAATATGCACCAGAAGCACTCACAGTAATTACGTCTCCACCAAAATTTCCAACATTGTGTCTTCCTGCAGGAGTTTTGCCTCCAGCAATAATAGGAATGTTCCCAGGTATCGCTTTGTCACTTGTCATTGCTGTGCCTTTCTTTATATAGGCTACTTCATTCAACGCAACATTATCAAAGACATTGCTATAAGGATGGCACTTTGCCACTCGTGTATATTCTGGATCAAATCTGTCACCTAAATATCTTTTATTGAACTTAAAAAGCCTATATTCCAATTCATTTCCTATTTTGGGGGATATCATATATAGCTCAGCAAACAGATACTCATCAATTCCTTTCAATAGATTTTGAGATTCTTCATATTTTTGTTTTTTCTTAACAATTGCCTCATCTATTGTAGAAAAATCTATTCCTTCAATAATTGGAATGTTCTTTATAGATGGATAATCCAAAGCAGGTCTCGTTCCCCCTGTAGAATGACGAGATGCTATTCTTTCAATAATATTGAGGTTGAGATATCTCGAAAGATACTTACTAATCTCGACATTCCCTGTTTTTATTACAACCATATGTTGATTAGTATTTCCAACAAAACCATCGGGAGCCACTGAAGCAATTGCCATTCTGCCAACACCTGTTATCTTTACTAGCAAATCACCTCCATTGACCTGGCTCCTTGAAAGCATTCCATCGTGAGTTTCCTTATTTATATACAGGCAATCTGTCAATGATAAGGAACCATCAGCATTGAGATTTTGAACCCTCAAAAAAGGAATTCCAGTTTTTGCATCGGCATAATATTTATCACCATCTGCCTTCTTTGGGGTCGCTCCACCCGATACAGAAAGGGCAAAATCCCCTAGTTTCCTGGATGATTTTCCCCTTACTTTTTTTTCCAGGTTTGTTATTTCTGGTAGATAAAAGTTGGGCTCAAGTCTTCCTTCAATCTCTGATCGATTGACAACAAAAATCTTTTCCTCACTACTATCGACTGGAATATGGTTACTCATTCTTTTCTTTTTATAAGTCCGTAATTCTTTTCGAGTATCTCTAGAATGTTATCTTCAATCACTTTTGAAAGTGATGTTGACCTACAATTGTCGTCGTATTCGTGATATGTGTCATTTTGATAGTCAGATTTTGGATTTTCACTACCACTTTTTTTAACCAATATTACTTGTTTGTCTTCCAGAGCTCTTGCCCACCCCATCTCATATGAAACATTCGCATTATTCTCAGAAATATCAGCAAAGACTATTTTTGCCTTTTTTATTTTATTAATGATGTCCTGAATTTGATCCTGAGTTCCACCCTTTGCGCACATTATTGGAAAAAGCTCAATGTTGACATTGTATTTCTTTGCGATATTTTTAATCGTATTATCATATATAGAATTGTAATCAGCGACAATATCAGGATTTCCTTTAAAAAATGGCATAGCCACAAATACTTTTATCTCTTGAGAGGATATTTTGTCATACAAACTAATTAAACTTTCTGCGCTTACATCATCGGACACTTCGAAAATATGGTTGTTTAATATCCAATTTTTGAAGCCACAGAATCTTTCAGTCCCTTGTAAATGATACCACAAAAAGGAAATTAATAATCCGATGCTTTTATGAGTCAATAATACAGGAGTTTCATTGTATAATGTATTAAGAGCTTGCATGGATTCAATTATCTTATCAACAGTTGAATCTGATATCTCTTTTTGTATTGCTATTCTCTTAAATACCTCATTATAAAATGTTCTATAGTTATCATCAATTACACGCTTCAAATTTGAGAAAATGCTAGGATTAACCGATGATATCATCTTACGTGTATAAATGGGGTATTCTCCTTCAAAAATATCAAATAATTCTTCGTTTGGGAAATTATCAGAATCATCAATCATTACACGTAAATTCTCCTCTGAAGTAAGAGGAATGGTTTTTGTGTTGATATTATGGAAGAATACTTTTGTAGCTTTGTCAAAATTTTTTTCGTCATGATTATCTTTTACTTTCATCTCGTTCATGTCATAATATTCTGTGCCTAACAATAAACAAAATGGGATAACCATTCTTTTAACCTTCTCGTTAGATGATTCCTCTGCAGAATTAAGTCTGTGATTGCCATCAATTCTATGCAATTGTTTACCCTGACTTTCATCTAGCGTTAACTCAGCAATTGTCACTTCTTTAGAAGATCCTTTTGAAAAAGTGACCTTCTTCAAATCAATCTTTGTACTATCATTTTTTAAGTTAGATTTATAATTTTTCCCATTCGCCAATTTTATTAACGGTTCATCTTCTCCGGGTTTCCCTTTTAGCGCATATTTTATTTTGTAACTTAATATTACTTCTGGGAAAAATAGGTACGTCTGTGTTTCAAGGAAATCGCTAATATCGCTTCTGTCAAGCAACCCCCGTTGGTAAGAATAATCAGCCTTAGAGATATTAGCTAACTCTTTGATGTTAGCAAATCCCCTTATGCACAATTGTCCATTTAATGAATTATCTAAAATACCTGTCAGTTTCATAATTTTTCGTCTTTAATAAAATCCTTTAATCTTTTTCCAATTTCAATTAATTCATTTACTCCAGTTTCTTTGCCCGTAGCATCATATCCAATGTCCTCGGCAATAGCCATAAAAACTGGATAATCGATTAGTTGGGCCGCCTTCTGACTGGCATAATCAGAAGATAAGATGTCTCTACCCTCTCCCTCCCATTCAGCATATTCCTCTTTAATTTGTTCTGACAGTAACTTGTATTCTTCCGTTTTTCTAGCATCACTTATTGTGATTCCTTGTGCTTCTTTAATTGATTTTGCTTTATCATCCAATTTCTTTTTATTGGCAGCTTTCATTATTTTGGAAAGATTAAAGAAGTCCATTTGCTTAAGAAGAGATTCTTTAATTCTTTGCTTTGTAGCGACTATGTCATCAGTCTCTTTTTTGCTCCATTTTTTCAAGAACAGCACTGAGGTTTTTACCCCAGCGCCATTAGCTGTAAATGCTGTTTGGGGCAAACTGACAACAGCCACTATTCGGAACCATTCTTCAATTTGATCTCTTACGAATTGCAAACTTGTGTTGGTCAGAATTCCATCTGGCAAAATTATCGCAAGAAAACCGCCTTCCTTCAAAAACTTATAATCTTGTTCAATAAAAAGTATCTCGGTGTTCATGCTATCCCGATAGGAAATTTTTCCACTTGGTGGCTTCATCCAATCTTGGTCTTTCTGTCCTAAATGATATTCTTTCAAGTATGCTTTTTCCGTTTGTCTAACTGAGCTTCCAAAAGGTGGATTGGTAATAATAAAATCAAATGTTCCATATTTGAAACCAGCATTGTGCGTACGTTCAAATATTTCCTCATCAGAGATAAGTCCATCAGAAGTAATGACATTGGTATGGCCATCATCGTGGATAATCATATTCATTTTGGCTGTACGAGAAATCTGCTCGCTGATTTCAATACCATAGAGATTGTTGGATGCAAATTCGTGCCAAAAATCTTTCCACCTCATTCTTTCGTCTAGGTCGGTCTCGTAGTTCTCAAATGTGCGTGATGCCTCTTTGCGCACTTTGTCTAAAGCATACAGCAAAAAACCGCCACTGCCACATGATGTATCCAAAACTTTTGAGTTTTTTTTGATCGGCAGTACATCAACGATAAACTCTACTACTGGACGAGGCGTAAAATACTGACCAAAACTACCACGAAAAAATGAGTTCATAAAAGTCTCAAATGCACGCCCTTTACTATCTAAATCAGTTTTTCCTAGGTTAATGCCTTGTAGGTAACTGACAACTGTTCTGATTTTCTCAGGAGTGAGACGAATGTTATCGCGAAATACTTCAGCATCTTGTTGCCTACCTTCTTCGTAGAGGTTCTTAACCCTTTTGTATAAATCGTCGTTTTCAAGTAGTCTTCTTTTATTATCATCCTTTTCAACTTCTTTAGAAATGGTGATAACTTGGAAATCGTAGGGTTTACCTTTTTTTCGTGGTTTCTTCTCGTCCCATATCTTACAAAAAATAAGCTTATCTAACTCGTCAAATGCTTCGGAAGGATTCAGCTGTCCACCGGCCCAAAGTGCCTCATGTGCTTGTTTAAAGCATCGAGTAAGTTCATCACGACCAATGACGGCCAAATCAAAAAATTTCTGTTTGCCACTAGTTCGGTTATATTCATCCGCCTTATATACATATTTATAGGATGCAACTTCAGCAACACCAAATTGAGGAATATCGGACAAGCGCTCCCTTGAAGTACTGTTTTTGTCAACCCTCAAATAGTCAGACTTGATGCCAGATGTCACCCATACGAACTTTATATCCCCAGGTAATGCATATGCATAGCTGTAAGCCTGCTCAATAGCCTGTTGATACTCCGCCTCACTTACCTCTTGACGCTTACACTCAACAAGGATGTACGGTTTTGTACAATTATCGTCAGCATAGACAACAATGTCGGCCACTTTCACCTCTCGACCCATGGTAACAGGAACATACATTTTGATCCTACTCGCTGGATAATGGTAGTCCACAACTAGGCGAACGAATGTCTCGGTTTGAACCTTTACCTCTGGATGGTCAAAAATACGTGGATTATCTGAAATTGAATACTTGATTCTTGACTTGTTTTCATCAAGTAAAAACAAACCTTTATCAAGACCAATTTTTATATAGTCTTTGACTTTTTCTAATGTATTACTCATACATAATCTGCGCTATGTTGTGCGATGGCTACTTATCTTCGAATGGGGGCGGGTCAGGGAATCAAAAACCGCAGGACACCAAAAAAGCGTAGGTTTCGCTTATCGGCATCCTGGGTATTTGGCCTGACCCGCTCTCTCTGATAAGTTCAGCCTACGCTACAGCGCAGGCGTTCGGAACTTATTCTGAGAGAGCTAATCTTCAAACGGCCAAATTTTAGGATTGCCTCGAATAAATAGCAAACGCTATGTTAATAATATGTTATATAATTATTTTCTTTTCTTTGTTGTTGCTTTAAGTGCTAGTTATACAATCTGTTTGAGGTTGCAAAGATACATTTTTTTTCTGAATAATACAAAATTTTGATTCGAGATAGGTATTAGGGGATGGGTAGCAGGTGGTAGGAAATTGGTGGGGCGGAAGGATGCGAAGGGATGTTTTGCAGCGTTGCTTAGGGCTGGGGCTGGACGTAAGTAACGACCGGGGCTGGGCTTAACTTAGGACTGCGATGGGTCTTAAGTTAAGGCTGCGGGCAGTCTTAACTTAGGGCTAAGGTGGGGCTTAACTTAGGCCGGATGAAAGCTATGCTTTAGGGCAGCTAAGGCATAGGTTTGGCTGCGACGAAGCAATGCTTTGGGGTCCTGGATGCAATGTTGGGGACGGCGGCTTGGGGGAAAACGAGGGGCAAGAAGGGGCGAATTGTGCGGGGACGAGAACCGTATTTTGGGTCTGGATTGTGGCATATTATTGGTTTGTTATTTTTTTTTCGTATCTTTGCACCTTGCTTTTTGTTATGAATTATTAATATAATTTATTTAGATACAATATAGTAAAATATGAAATTTATCGAAACCAACAACATCAAAGGCGACCTTTTCGGCGGTATCACTGCCGGTATCGTTGCTTTGCCCTTGGCTCTTGCCTTCGGTATCCAGGCTTTTGGTGGCGTGAACGACCCTTCGGCAGCCTCTATGGGTGCGCTGGCCGGCCTTGTGGGCGCCACTATGCTAGGCTTTTTTGCTGCTCTCTTTGGCGGCACCCACTCCCAGATTAGCGGCCCCACTGGCCCTATGACTGTGGTGACTGCTACCCTTGTGGCTGGCGTGTGGGCCAGCAGCAATGGCAACATTTCTTCGGTCCTCATCAGCATGGCTTTGGCTGGCTTGTTCTGCGGCCTTTTCCAGATTTTGTTTGGCGTGGTGAAGATTGGCAAGTATGTCCGCTATATCCCCTACCCTGTTTTGTCGGGCTTTATGAGCGGTATCGGCATCATCATCATCTTGCAGCAGCTTTATCCCTTGGTGGGCTTGAAGGGCACCGGCACCATGATTGACTTGGTGGTGGGCATTCCCGCAGCTGTGTCGGCCGGCATTTCGGTGCCCGCCCTGTTGCTGGGCCTTGGCACTATTGTCATCATTGAGATATTCCCCAAGATCACTACCAAGGTGCCCGCTACGCTTGTGGCCCTTATCGTGATGACTGTTGTTTCGCTTTTCTGCCACTTGGACGACAAGCTGATTATTGGCGACATCCCCAGCGGATTGCCTCTGCCTTTCTTCCTGAAAGGGGGCATGGACATGGCCAGCATCAATTGGCTTGATGTGCTGAAGGCTTCGCTCATCCCCGGCCTCACTTTGGCAGGCTTGGGCTCTATCGACACTTTGCTCACCTCGGTGGTGGCCGACAATATCACCAAAACCAAGCACAACTCCAACCAGGAGCTGATTGGCCAGGGTATTGGCAATGCTGTGGCTGGTCTTTTCTGCGGACTGCCCGGCGCTGGTGCTACCATGCGTACGGTGGTGAATGTGAAGAGCGGCGGCCGCACCCAGATTTCGGGTATGGTGCACGCTTTGCTGCTGATTGCCATCCTCTTGGGATTGGGCAGCGTGGTGAAGTATGTTCCCCTCTCGGTGTTGGCCGGTATCCTGATCACCGTGGGTTGGGGCATTATCGATTTCAAGGGTTTCAAAGACCTTTTCAAGATTCCCAGAGCCGACGCTGTGGTGCTGGTGGTGGTGCTGTTCATCACTGTGTTTGTTGACCTGCTCACCGCTGTGGGCATTGGCATGGTGATTGCTTGCGTGCTGTTTATGAAGCGTGCTTCGGACTTGGTGGAAGGCGGCTACAGCTCGGAGAGTTTTGAGCAAGACCAGAACCGCCACAAGGGTTTGCCCGCTCCCGCTCAGGCCAATTTCGACAAGACTGTGGCATGGGAAGATGAGGGCGGCCTCACCGACGAGATGCGCCAGCACATCTATGTGCAGCGCTTGAATGGTCCTATATTCTTTGGCTCTATCACCAAATTCAAGGAGGTGATGGAAGATGTGCCAGAAGATGCCAAGGTGGTTATCCTCCGCATGAAGCTGGTGAGTTTCATGGACCAGTCGGGCTTGTATGCTATGGAAACTGCCATCAAGGATTTGCAGGATCGCGGCATCATGGTGCTGATGACCATCATCCAGCCTCAGCCCCTCTATATGCTCACCACCCTCAACCTGATACCCAGCGTGGTGCCCGAGGAGCATACTTTCAAGACCTTCGAAGAGTGCACCGACTATTTGAAGACTATAAAATTCTAATAAAGAGATAATCAAAGAATTACGAATTATTAATTTTTAAACACACATATATATGGGTCGCGCATTTGAATACCGCAAAGCCAGAAAATTGAAACGTTGGGGTCACATGGCCCGCACATTCACCAAGATTGGTAAGGAAATCGAGATGGCAGTACTTGCTTCCGGTCCCGATCCTTCGAGCAACCTCCGTCTGCGCCTGCTGATGGCCACCGCCAAAAGTGAGAGCATGCCCAAGGAGAACGTGGAACGCGCCATCAAGCGCGCCACCGAAAAGGACAAGAGCGCTTATAAAGAGGTGGTTTACGACGGCAAGGGGCCTCACGGCACCGTTTTCGTGGTGGAGACTGCTACCGACAACCCCACCCGCACCGTGGCCAACATCCGCGCCGCTTTTGTTCGCGGCAAGGGCGAGTTGGGCACCATGGGCATGAACGACTTCTTGTTTGAGCGCAAATGCTCTTTCGTAGTGGCTATGAAGGAAGGTGTGGATATGGACGAGCTGGAGCTGGAGTTGATTGACTTCGACATCGACGAGGTGTTCCTCGACGAGGGCGAGATCAACATCTTCGCCGACTTCAAGAACTATGGTCCTATCACCAAGTATCTTGAGGATAACGGATTTGAGATTAAGTCATTCAAATTTGAGCGTATCCCCATGACCATGCGCGAACTCACTCCTGAGCAGCAGGAAGATGTGAACGGCCTGATCGAGCGCCTTGAAGCCGATGACGACGTGGTGAACGTATTCCACAACATGGCATAATTGATTCCACCCGAATGAATAGAGCGGTGGCCCAAAGGCCACCGCTTTTATTTACTGGAAGGAAGGTTATAGATATGACAACATGCCAATATATTTAATTATCATCAATGTTATCAGCGGCATATTCTTTGCCCTTGACAAACGCTATGCCCGCAAGAAGCATCGCCGCATACCCGAAGCGGTGCTGCACCTTTTTGAATTGCTTGGCGGTGTATTCATCAACTTGGTGCTGATGTACACCATTCGCCACAAGAACAAGAAATTTGCATATTACTGGCTCACCTACCTCATTCTGCTGATATGGATTGGGGGTGGAATAGCTATTAGTCGTTTGTGAAAGGACGGCAACATGCCACCTTCACTCTCAACACAAAAAAAGCCTCGCTACAGTAGCGAGGTTTTTTTTATGTGATGAACAGCTTATTTTCTAGCACGTTTGGAGGCAGCGGGAATCTGGCTGCCGTCGAACACCTCGTCGCCAACCAGGACGTTACCGAGGGTGCAGTTGTAGGTGATGTTGTTGCCCTTGATGGGAGACTGGCTCCAGTCATAGACCCATACATCGTCCTGCCATTCGCCGGGGAGGGATATATTAAGGCCGTAGCCGGAACCGTTGAGGCTTACGTTCTCGAGATTGATGGTGCCGTCCCAAT
>JAKSMP010000026.1 GCA_024400505.1 Bacteroidales bacterium
TCAATGTGGCAAAGGTGGTCATCAAGGAGCACTATCCCACTTTCTCTATGGCAAACCTTAAGTCGCTGTTATACAATGCATATATCATGAACCGATTTTTTGTCATATCGGGTTTCCGTCCGAACAAGTCAATAAATGCCAAAATTGTCAAAGAACTCTTTAATATTGCGGCTCCTGCCGCCTAATTGTTAACTATTTTCTACCGAACCATTGATATATATCTTATTTTTAGAAATGTACCTCCCCTAATATATGCTTTGTAAGTTTGACACCTGACACCTATGACACTTGACACCCTTTTGCTCACTCGGAGATGCATCGTTGCTCTCATTTTGCCAGTTGAAAAAAAGGGTGTATCTTTGCACCGTTCTTGACCCGTCAGAGCAGGGGGTAATGCCGTGGTAACGCCGTAGTAACGCTTAGGTAGTGCTTACTGTCAGTAGGCACAAAAGAACATAATCCACCCCGTTTTGAAACCCTTAACACCCCAATACCGAATGGCAAACAACAACACCTCAATCCAATCCTGCCTCATGGCCTTGCTCGTCCACCTCCACTGTTTCGTGGCAGCTATTCTCCGCCAGCTCCTTCCCTGGCTTGATACTGAGATTGCCTCACCTTATCAGCAGCTGTCCTACGTGCCAAGCAACATCCAATCCACATCGTTCCCGCCATGCAAGAGTGGTCTCAAATCTTGTGGGAAATGTGAGACCGTCATTATTTACCGATGCAGAAACGATGGAAGATGGCACCTAGGATTTCGTGGGTGGTGACTTGTCCGGTGATAGAACCTAGGTGGTGGAGGGCTTCGCGGAGGTCGATAACCACTAGGTCAGTTGGGAGTGATTGATCCAAGCCTTGGCGTACGAGATTGAGGGCTGCAATCACACGCTGGAGAGCTTCGTAGTGGCGAATGTTGGAGAGAATGGGCTGGTGTCTGTCGGTGGTGGTGTATGCTTGGGTGAGGCGTTGGCATAGGCAGTCAAGCCCCGTGCCTTCGCGAGCGGAGATGGTGATGGTGCCTTGGGGATTGGACTCGGCCGGGGAAAGCCCTTTGGTGATGACGGTGATGAGTTGTTTGCCTTGGAGCGACACTTGGCAAGATAGTTGTTGTAGCTCTTGTGTGAGTGATTGCGGTTGGTCGGTGAGATAGAGAATCACTTGAGCCTGCTCGATGGCGCGGAAACTGCGCTGGATACCAAGAGATTCAATAGTATCTTGGCTGTGACGGAGGCCAGCGGTGTCGATAAAACGGAATGTGATACCGTTAAGGGTGATGGTGTCTTCGATAGTGTCGCGTGTGGTGCCGGCAATGTCGCTCACGATGGCTCGCTCTTCGCCCACCAGGGCATTGAGCAAGGTAGATTTGCCTACATTGGGGCGACCAACTATTGCTACAGGGACTCCATGTTTGATAGCGTTGCCCAGATGGAAGGATTGGCAGAGCTGAGTACACTGGGCTAGAATGGTGTCGATGAGGGTGTAAATCTGTTGCCGGTCGGCAAATTCCACATCCTCGTCGCTGAAATCGAGTTCGAGTTCTAGGAGTGAGGTGAGTTCTACGAATTGCTGGCGGAGTGAAGCCAACTGTTTGGCATATCCTCCACGTAGCTGGCTGATGGCCAAGGCATGGTTGCCCTCATTGGTAGAGTCGATAAGGTCGGCTACGGCTTCGGCTTGAGAGAGGTCGAGTTTGCCATTGAGGAAGGCTCGTTGGGTGAATTCGCCAGGTTGAGCCATGATGGCACCACTGGCCAGGAGGCTTTCGAGGATGGTTTGCTGGACATACAGAGAACCATGGCAGCTGATTTCTACGGTGTGTTCGCCGGTGAATGAGTGGGGGGCACAGTAGGAGGTAACCATCACTTCGTCGATGAGTTGACCGGCACATTGAAAACGGGCATACTGAGTTGAGGGTTGTGGACCCTGAGGTGGATGAATGGCGAGATGCTGGGTAGCTATGTTGAATGCATCGGGACCGGAGAGGCGGATTACGGCAATGCCGCCTACGCCAGCCGGGGTGGAAATGGCTGCTATGGTGGACATGGTGGAGTGGGTGGTTATTTTATGGAATCGTTGTCGGATTCGGATGGCTGTGTGTTGCTGGACTCAATTTGTTGGGAATCGACAGTTTTGGGAATCTGAGTTTCGTCAGTGGTTGGGGTATCGGCGATATATTGGGAGCCAAAAAGTGTGCGCATTTGATCGTCGGTAAGTCCTAGGTCGTTCTTCATCTTGTACATGTTAGGGTAAGCCAGGAAGAGTAAAAGGATAAGCAGTATGGTGACCATGAGGAGGGAGTTGTCGGACATGAGCACAATTAGAGCGCATTCAACCACCACAATGCCAAGTATGGTGCGGTAGAGGTTGCTGATGTAGTCGGTATATCCTTGGAGTTTTGCATCGAGGTTGTCGAGTTTGCGCAAGCGAGGGGTAGAGCGGCGGATTACTTGGAGCGCCATGACAATGGTCAGAACGGCCAGTACAGCTCCAGAGATGAGCATCCAACGAGCCACTTGCGGCTGCTGGAAGGAGATTTGATAAGGACAGTAGTGAAACACAATGGTGGTCAATACTATTAGGATGGAACCATAGAGGCCGATGTTGGCGGTTCGATGGAGTTTTTTGATTAATTCTCTCATGGGTTTGTGTATTGTTTAGAGTTTAAGATATTTTGCAGTGTGGGATTGTGGGCATTTGAGAAGGTCTTCGGGTGTGCCGGCAAAGACGAGGTTGCCGCCATCGCGACCTCCTTCGGGTCCCATGTCGATAACCCAGTCGGCCACTTTTATGATGTCGTGGTGGTGCTCGATGACGATGATGGAGTGTCCTTTCTCAATCAAGCTGTTGAATGCAGTGATGAGTTTTTGGATATCGTGGAAATGGAGTCCTGTGGAGGGCTCATCGAAGATGAAAAGTTTTGGTTTCTCGGCACTGCCTTTGATGAGGTAGGAGGCGAGTTTGACGCGTTGAGCCTCGCCACCACTGAGCGAACTGGAAGACTGCCCCAGTTTGAGATATCCTAGTCCCACATCTTGCAATGGTTGTAGGCGGGCGAGGATGGCGGCCTGGCCTTCGAAAAATTCGATGGATTGATCAACGGTCATATCAAGGATGTCGGAGATGCTTTTGTCTCGGTATTTTACTTCGAGGGTTTCTTCTTTGAAGCGTGTGCCATGGCACTCTTCGCATACGAGGTGCACGTCGGCCATGAACTGCATGCCCACGGTGACGTATCCTTCGCCTTCGCACACTTCGCAGCGACCACCCTCGGTGTTGAAGGAAAAGAAGCCGGGTTTGTAGCCACGATTGCGGGCCAAAGGTTGCGATGCAAAGAGTTGCCGTATCTCGTCGTAGGCTTTCATGTAGGTGGCAGGGTTGCTGCGAGTAGAGCGCCCAATGGGATTTTGATCGACAAGTTCGATGCTGGAAATGCGATTGAGATCGCCACTCACTCCTGCGCATTTGCCCACATAGTCGGAGGTGCCTTCGAATCGTTTCTGCAACACATCATAGAGCACCTGCTTGACCAACGAAGTCTTGCCGGAACCGCTCACGCCTGTGACCACAGTGAGCACACCCAAAGGAAAATCAACATCCACATGGTTTAGGTTATTGCAGAAGGCACCATGGATGGTGATGCGGTCGCGCCAAGGACGTCGAGATGAAGGGACGGGGATGGATAGCTTGCCTAAGAGATATTGACTAGTGAGGGATGCTTTGGGGGCTCGAGATTCAAGTTCTTGGGGTGTGCCTGCAAAGACCACTTCGCCTCCCAGACGTCCGGCCCCGGGCCCAATATCGATGATGTAGTCGGCAGCATGCATGATGTCTTCGTCGTGCTCCACCACGATAACCGTGTTGCCCAGGTCGCGTAGCTCTTTCAGCACATGAATGAGACGGTCGGTGTCGCGCGAATGAAGTCCGATGGAAGGCTCGTCGAGGATGTACATGCTACCCACCAATGAACTGCCCAAAGAGGTGGCTAGATTGATGCGCTGAGATTCGCCGCCAGAAAGTGTGTTGGAAAGTCGGCTGAGTGAAAGGTATCCCAATCCAACGTCGATGAGGTATTTGACGCGATTGTTGAGTTCGATAAGAAGTCGTTTGACCACTTCGCGTTCGTGCTCGGTGAGCACAGGGAGGGTTCCATCGCTGGGCTGTGTGATGGAGGTAAGCCATTGAGCGAAATCACTCACAGGCATGGCAAGTAACTCTGTGATGGATCGTCCGCACACTTTGACGTAGGCAGCATCCTTGCGGAGTCGCGAACCGCGGCAGTCGGGGCAAATGGTGGTGCCGCGAAAGCGGGAAATCATTACCCGGTATTGGATCTTGAATGATTGGGTTTCGAGCCATTTGAAGAATCCGTCAATGCCCTCCCAAGTACCTTTGCCGTGCCAAAGGATGTCAAGTTGTTCGGGGGTGAGATCGCAATAGGGGGTGTGGATGGGAAAACCTAGTTTGGTAGCTTGTCGCATAAGGGCTCGGGTCCATTCCGACATCTTCTCGCCTCGCCAACAAACCACAGCCTCTTCGTAGATGGAAAGTGACTTATTGGGCACTACTAAGTCTTCGTTGATACCAATAATGTTGCCATAGCCTTGGCAGGTGGGACAAGCACCGTATGGATTGTTGAAACTGAAGAAATTGGGGTTGGGCTTCTCAAATGTGATGCCATCAGCTTCAAATTTATTGCTGAATTGGGCTGTGCCAAGGGAATTGTGGTCGGCATCCTCGGCAAAAACCTCGCAGCATCCTCTGCCTTCGAAAAAGGCGGTCTGGACAGATTCGGCTATGCGAGCTGCTTGATCGTCGTCGTGGGCATGGAGCTGTATGCGGTCCACGAGCAGTTTCACATCATCGCCCTCGGCTTTTGACGCAAGAAATTCGTCGATGCGCACAATGGTGCCTTTGATTGCGATGCGCATGAATCCTTCTTGGTGGAGCATCTCAAGCTGAGCATGCATAGGGCGCTCCTTGGAGGATGAAAGGGGTGAATAAAGTATGATGCGAGTACCCTCAGGGAAAGATTGTATGTGGTCCACTACGTCGCTCACCGAATGACGTTTGACTTCTACGCCTGAGATGGGGGAATAAGTACGGCCAATTCGAGCAAACATAAGTTTTAGGTATTCATAGAGCTCGGTGGATGTGCCTACTGTGGAGCGAGGGTTGGAAGTGTTGACCTTTTGTTCGATAGCCACGGCAGGCGCAATATTCTCAATGAGGTCAACCTCGGGTTTGGCCATGCGACCAAGAAATTGGCGAGCATAGGAAGATAGACTTTCCACATAGCGACGTTGGCCTTCGGCGTAGAGTGTGTCGAAAGCCAAGCTGGATTTTCCGGATCCGCTGAGGCCTGTTATTACCACTAGTTTGCCTTGAGGAATATTGACCGATATGTTTTTGAGATTATTGACGCGAGCACCGTGAATTTTGATCATAGACTTGTAAGTTATGTTATAGGGTAAGAAACCGAGACCTATGTGGTTTGTCCAAGGGGTAGCATTGCCGTGACGTTGTGGATAGAGCCTAAGTCGGTCTTGATGTAACACGACTGCATGAAACAATAATTATATATGCTATGTCGTGAAAGGATTATTTTGTGCATAAATATTTTGTAGCACCCCATGTGAGGACTGGGGTGCTACAAAAATATTATTAATATGATTGTTTACTGTTTGATGAGCTTGTCGTTTGATCCGAGCACATTGATAATTTTGTGCATATACATCTGTTTCATGCTCTCGCGAGCGGGTTTTAGATATTGGCGGGGGTCAAAGTGACCAGGATTCTCAGCAAGATGTTTTCTCACGGCTGCGGTCATAGCAAGTCGGCTGTCGCTGTCGATGTTGATTTTGCATACTGCACTCTTGCTGGCTTTGCGGAGTTGCTCTTCGGGGATGCCTACAGCGGCCTTTAAGTTACCGCCGTTGGCATTGATGGTATCTACAGCATCCTGGGGGACAGAGCTGCTGCCGTGGAGCACGATGGGGAAGCCGGGGAGTTTCTTCTCGATGGCCTCGAGCACGTCGAATGCAAGGGGAGGAGGCAACAGGCGACCAGTTTCGGGGTCAACGGTGCACTGTTCAGGGGTGAACTTGTATGCGCCATGGCTTGTGCCTATGCTGATGGCCAAACTGTCAACACCAGTCTTAGTCACAAAGTCGATAACCTCTTCTGGCTTGGTGTAGTGGCTCTCTTCAGATGCTACTTCGTCTTCGACGCCTGCCAATACACCCAATTCACCTTCTACAGTCACATCGAATTGGTGGGCATATTCTACCACTCTCTTTGTTACTGCCACGTTTTCGTCGTAGGGGAGGCTGCTGCCGTCGATCATCACGCTGCTGAATCCCATATCGATGCAACTCTTGCAGGTCTCAAAGCTATCGCCGTGATCTAAGTGCAGCACAATTTCGGGATGTTTGCAACCCAGTTCCTTGGCATACTCCACGGCACCCTCGGCCATGTAACGAAGGAGGGTTTGGTTTGCGTAGTCTCTAGCACCACGAGATACTTGCATGATCACAGGACTTTTTGTCTCTACAGCAGCCATAATGATGGCTTGCATCTGCTCCATATTGTTGAAGTTGAAAGCGGGAATGGCATAGCCGCCATCCACAGCTTTGGCAAACATTGCTCGGGTGTTTACCAATCCAATTTTCTTGTAGTCAACCATAATTCTTGTTTATTGTTTTATTGAAGTTTGAGATTGCAAAGATACAAATAATATTTGATATGGAGAGATTTTTTTATTGATGGGTGAGCTTCCCAGTTGCCCGATCTACCCCATTATCATACTTAGGATTGTTGCGTTATTAAAAGGCTTGGCAACGAAAGCCCTCTCATTTTGCCCATTCGTCTTCGGATACTTTCATGGCCAACCCTAATCGCGATAAGTGAATGTAATGATGTTGGCAATGCAACTCATATCTTGAGCAAGCCTTGGTGTATTGGTGTAAAGAACAAGTTCAGCTGGGTTAAGATTCGGAATGGATGGTTTGCTCATTTGATTTCCTCCATTAGGTTATTGTTCACCTCAAGTGGAGAATATCTTTCTGCATTTTTGCATTTGACATTGGCTGCTTTGGCGCATACGCATCCTGCCCCTTTGCCTGTATAAGGGTCCATGCTACTGCAGTGACGTTTGAATTCTCCATGTTTCTTGAATATCATCTTTACTCCTAAACCAAGGAAGAGGAGTGCCACCATCGCTAATGCGAAAAGGGTTGTGAGTATAATGGTGCTCATAGTGACATGTATAAAAAAAGCCGCAATCTCTTGCGGCTGTTGTTTGCTCCCCAAGTAGGACTTGAACCTACGACCCCCTGATTAACAGTCAGGTGCTCTAACCAACTGAGCTATTGAGGAAGATTTGACTGCTTTTCTCTTTCAAAGCGAGTGCAAAAATACAGCATTTTTTTTAATCCACCAAATTTTTTTTGAAAAAAGTTTTTAGTGGTGTATTATATTGTTTGATTATGAGTTTGTTACATACTGTAAATTTTTTACTATGTCACTTGCAATTAGGCTACATTTTGACTGATTTTTTATTGAATAATCACCACTTTTGCCATGTATCCATACTGATAGTGTAGTACATAATGTTGCATCATGCTGATATTCTTTATTTTGTGATAAAATTGCAAGTATTATTCCTGTCAACACATCACCACTTCCTGCTGTTGCCATTCCTGCATTTCCGGTGGTATTCAAGTATATAGACCCGTTTGGACTTGACGTGCGTGTTTCGTGCCCCTTATGCACAATAATGGTGTTTAATTGGCGACTTTTTTCTCGTTGTGCTTCATCTCTGGCTTCTAAAGTCGGAAAAGTACCGAAAAGACGTTCGAATTCTTTGGCGTGGGGTGTTAGAATAAGTGGAGCGGATTGTGTGTGTTGAATCATCAAGTTCTCTTTGTTGGGATATCGGGCCAGCATATTCAATCCATCCGCATCAACTATTAGAGGCTTTTTGTCTGTAACATGGAATATACTCACGAGTGCATCTGTACTCTGAGTACCTAAACCTGGCCCAAGTGCAATGGCATCGTACTTTCTCAATTCGTCTTCTGTGAATGCGTGTGTCCAATGAGTGTCATTTTCATCGATGCTCACCATCGCTTCAGGAACTGCCGTCTGCATGATGTCCACGCCGCGTTGGGGAACGTGTACTGTAATTAATCCTACACCTGATCTAAGGCAAGCTTTAGCGGCCAAAATAGCAGCACCCATTTTCCCATAGCTTCCAGCTATCAATAAGGCATGGCCATAGTTGCTCTTGGTGCTATCTTCAGGTCGATTGTTGAGAAAGTCTGGCCAAATTGGATTATCTACAAGGAATGTATTTGCATCAATTTGTTTCATGGTAATGGAGATAAAAAAGGATAGCATCAGGTGACGCTATCCTTATATATTTAATATTAAAGTATCAATTTAAAAATGATAGGTCAGACCCATACCAAAGGTCCAAGTGCGGTTGTATGTCTTGAAATCCTTAGCGGTGCTAAGTAGTCCGTGATAGTAGTCGCCTTCAAAGTGGAGAGTCCAATGGTTGGAGCAACGGAGAGAGAGACCGATACCACCTGCGAGACCAGCATCAAAGCGGTTGTCAGAACCTTCTACAAAGTTGTATGCATTGCCGGCATAGGGTCTAGGATCATCATTAACGTAAACATATCCTTGACGCCACTGGGAAGCCCAATATGCACAATAACCACCGAACATGAAGTTAATGCGAACATCTTCGCTTCCGATGGAAAAATCAGCCATCAGAGGAATCTGTACATAAAGATTGTTGTAGCTGGTGCTAAGGGTATCAAGGTAATCAAGATAGCTTACTTCAAGGTCGGTGTAGTAGTTCTTGGAGAGGCAGCTGACACCAGAACGAATGCCAAACCACTGGTTGAATTGATATCCAAAACGTGCTTCGAGGTTGAGTCCACGACCGGCATACCAAGTACCGCTCCAACGTGCGCTCTGCACATCCAAACGATTGGTTGCACCACCGAGGAGTAGTCCCAAATAGAAACCTTTTGCTTCATCATTAAGGATGTCTTTTTCGGGGATGAGGTTCTGACGAACATCTTTTCTTTTGCAGCAGTCGCTTTTATGAGAACCATTGCATTTGTGCTGTGCGAGTTCGGGGTTTACTTGCTCTGAACGAAGATGAACTCTAGTGGAAGGTTGGATGCGCTCAACAAGGTTTGCGTTTGCAAAAGCAGCATATTTGCTGGCCTCAATAAGGGCGGTAGCCATACGGCCAGAACGAGTCTGGAGTACAACACCATACTTGTTGAGAGAATCCTGAGGAATCATAGTAGTGTCGTTGAAAGTAATCAGTGCCGATACGTATTCGGTCGTGTTCTGTGTCTGAGCCATGGCTCCAGCCATAAAGGCCAACATCAGTGCGATAGATAAGATTTTCTTCATGTTATATATTATGCTTTTAATGTTATTATTCTAATTATATCAAATTGCAAAGATACGAATATTTGTCAAAATAGAGAGTTTTTTTTCGATAAGGGAGTTGTTCGTTGCTATTGGGGTGCAAGAATAACATCATTGTGTTTGTCTGTTAGGAGATATTTTCCCATGATGCGGTATGCTAGAAAACACACATTACAAAGCTGCATATTGAGGAGTAAATGTGTCGCCGTCAGCCATAGAACCGGTAGATATGCCTTTCTTCAACCATCTTGCTCGCTGAGCCGAAGTGCCATGGTTGAATGAATCCGGCACAGCATATCCGCGGGCTTTCTTTTGCAGATAGTCATCTCCAATCTTAGCAGCAACATTCAGTCCTTCTTCAATGTCACCTTCTT
Source organism: Bacteroidales bacterium (assembly GCA_024400505.1). GTDB lineage: Bacteria > Bacteroidota > Bacteroidia > Bacteroidales > P3 > Colimorpha. Next base: position 9,831 of record JAKSMP010000026.1, read on the forward strand.
CCAATGAGTTGAACATCTCGTTGTCATGGTGAGCCCATACGCCAGCGTAGTAGTCTGCTTGGAGTTCTAGTCTAACGCTTATTTTATTGGCCTCTTTTTCACTCAGTCGTGCCATCTCCTGGTGCGCCTTGTTGAGTGTGCCCAACAAATACTGCACATGGTGCCCAACTTCGTGTGCAATCACGTAGGCATAGGCAAAGTCTCCATCTGCACCCAGTTGCTTTCTCATGCTAAGGAAAAAATCAAGATCCAAATACACCTTTTGGTCTGCGGAGCAGTAAAATGGTCCAGACTGAGATGTGGCGTTGCCACAGCCGCTTTGGACAGCATCAGTAAATATTACTAGCTTTGGTGGAACATATTTTCGACCCATTTTTTTGAATTCTGCAGTCCACACGTCCTCGGTACCAGCTAGTATCTGGCTAGCAAAATCGAATAGTTCTTGCTCTGCTGCCGAGGCAGTGTATGCTGTGCTCTCATTGGCTTGCTCGTTGGAATCGGCCAGTTGAAATACACTAGTAGGGTCTCCTCCAAAAATCCATACAAGTAAACCTGCGATAATGAGTCCTCCAAGACCCAATCCACCTTTGACTTTCATTCCGCCACCTCTGCGGTCTTCCACATTGCTGCTTGTGCGTCTTCCGTCTAATTTCATGATATGTAATTTGTCTATTATTTGTCACCTAAAACCTCTATCACGCCTTTCCGTTCCACTGCATACGAGTTGTCGTACTTGCGAGCTTTAAAGTAGAAAAAATATGTCCCGCAAGGAACTTTTTCACGAGCAGGATCCCACCATTGAGTATCTTCGTTGATGTTGATGGTGTGGTAAACCAGGCGTCCTGTACGGTCGTAGATGTTCAGTTCGTTATAAGGATAGCATTTTTGCTCTAAAAGGGATTTAATTTCAAATAAGTCGTTTAGTCCATCATTATTTGGAGTAAGAACGTTGGGGAATTCGATTTGGTCAATGCAGCAAGGTTCAAATAGCACATGGACGTGCAAGCTGCTGTCGCATCCGCTTGCTGCTGTGAGTATGTAGTCGTAGTCGCCAGGTTCGTTGATGGAGTTGCCTTCATTGACAGTGTAGGTAGAATCATAGCATAAGTAAACAACAATGGTGTCGTAGGATTCCACCCAGCCACGTTCTCTCACATGCAGCCACATGGCTTGAGGCGCTTCGCATAGCTCATGTTGTGTATTCGCCAAAAGTGTATCTGATGGGCCATCCATTTCTCCATCTGCTATCGTTATCCCTTCCCATAGGTAAGGAGCAAAGGCACAGATTGAGTCGTAGCTGTATATCGTATCAATGCTTGATGGTCTGTCTAGGTGAAGGTCGAGCTGTATAGTATCAAAGCAGTGGTTGTATAGTGTTGCTATCAAGGAGAGGTGGTAATCCCCATTCCAATATACAATGGTCGTATCATTGCATGTGGCAGAATCGCCATTGCCGAAGAACCATTTCACGCCGCTCACATCAAAGTGTGGAAGTATGTTTGAATCGGCGTCGATAATGGATGATTCATTGTGAAGTCGGACGCTGTAGTAGCAGTCAACGGTATCCACAATATAACTGAACTTGGCTTTGGCTTTCATCACCGTATTGCGTATGCTCAAAGTAAATCCACCACAACCATTTTTGTGGGTTAACTGGCAGTAATAAAGTGTGTCGGCATCTTGATCTATTTGCAGTTGTCGGTCAGATGCTGTTGGAAGGATTTGGTGTAGGCTGTTGGTCCAGGTGTAGTTAAATCCTTCTGGTGCCAAGAAAGTTGGTTGAAGTGTGTCTCCACATGAAATATTCTGAAGCTCAGATTTACCGCATTTCACATTTAGGTAGGCATAACCATAATCTCGATTAGTAATGCGCAAGGTGATGCGTTGTCCATGGTAGTTTTTGAAGGCGATGCCGTAGGTGCTCCAAGGATGCTTCGCTTCAGGTTCGCTTGAGCTCCACTCGTTGGTGTCGCCCTCTATGAGATTGAATATATAGCAGATGGAATCGGCAGGAGCTAAAGTGGAGTCAAGTACTTCAGCCATCAATCGTGCGATTGAGTCTGTAGGGTGTAGGTTGCCCAATCTTACGGCAGCATATCGAATGGAGAGGTGGTCAAATTGATTGGTATCAACTAGAAAGTCGTAAGATATACTTTCGGCACTATCAGCCATGCTGTTATTACCTAGGCGGATAAAGTATTTTAGATCGTTAGGATATGGGGCGATAGGCAAGTAATCCTCCGAATCCCAATTGGTGGTGTCGGTGTGGATGTAGTGGGTGGCAAAACTACTTGTGTGGTCGTACTCAAACCAAGTGGAGTCGGCGTAAGGGTTATCCCATGATCCACGAGAGCATCTGATAGCATCAGGAACAGGAATAGCGCAGGAGGGTGCGGGAAAGGCTACTGAGGTAGTAATACTTCTGGGCAAGAGAAGCACCGAGTCGGAGGCATTGCATAGCGTGTAGAAGTCGTAGGTGGTCAGTTCCCTTAAATTGGAAATAACCCATGGGTTGGTTGTTACATGCACTCGGGTAATCTGCTGGGAGTCCAAAAGACCGTGAGCGAATCCCTGTGGTCCATAGACCAAATAGTAGTCAGCTTCAGTATCTCCATTGCCAAGATCAGCTTGTACTTGGGTGGGTGATATCGATTCTAGTTTGGGAATTGGGCAATGTGCGATGTTGATATCGTCGATGAAACAAAAAAAAGTATCTGTGTTGGAAATGTTCCGGAGAGTGAATGCTATGTGTGAGTGTGATGCATGTGCATCGGTTAATTGAACCTGTACGAATTGCCATTGATTAGCGTTGCGCAAGGCGATACTTGACATCCAGGTTATGTCACTTGAGGTGGTATTTGAGTCGGTGGTGCCGTATTCTAGAATGGTATAGTCATTGGATACCATTACCCAGAATGAAAGATAAGCATCAGTAATGGAACTGTATGAAATGTCGTATTCTGGAGATATTGCAATGGAAAACCCAGACGCTTGACTAACGCTGCTGAGTGCCAGTGAATTGCTATCGGAATGCGATTGGTTGGAAGTTAGCCTGGGGTATTCTGAGCCATTGTCGCTGTTCAGGAAAGTCCAGCAATCCGGCATGGAAGTAGATGATGCTGAATATGCATCGAAGCATTCTGTGGCAGGTAGAGGTATTGGTGTGCAGATGTTTTGCCCATAGCCTTTGTTGCCACAAAAAGCGATTGCGCTGAAAAAACAAATTATATAAAATATTTTTTGCATATTTATTAATATATGAAATTGCAAAGATACGTTTTTTTTAGTAAATAAATAATAAAAAATGATAATTGATGGTTTATAATTCTATGAATGGCTGAAATTCAATTTGATGTGTTTCTCGGTGTTGTGGAAGCATGGCGTGAGATATCTTTCCTAATGGAATTCCAATTGTCATTATGATATGAATCTTTAGATAATTTCCGCGACTCAAACTTGATGTATGGTGCTTGTAGTGGTATATTTTTCCTTAATGTGACTTGCAAATATCAGTATTTTTTGCGTACTTTGCATAACCATTGCTTGTATTCGTATTGTGCTATATCGAGTTGATATTCATAGCGAAAAAATGCATCAATGGATTGGTATGCGAGAATGATTGTTCGTCAAAAATAATCATTATTTGGGATTTAACAGAGTAATGGATGTTTTTGTACTATGAAAAAATTGGCAATAATTGGTGCTTCTTACCTTCAAGAGCCATTGGTTCGGAGGGCCAAGGAAATGGGCATTTACACAGTTTGCTTTGCATGGGCAGATGGTGCTACTTGTGCAGAAATTTGCGATAAGTTCTATGATATCTCCATAGTGGAGAAAGAGGAAATCTTGAAAGTATGCCAAGCTGAGCAGATAGACGGTATTGCTACCATCGCCTCAGATGTGGCAGCACCCACAGTGGCGTTTGTGGCAGAACAGATGGGACTCGTGGGCAATACCTATGAGTCTGCTGTGCGAGCCAATAATAAGTATTTGATGCGAAATGCATTTGTTGATGCTGGCATTTCATGCCCTCATTATACGTTTATCACGAGAACAGATAGCTCCATTCTTTCAAATAATAACATTGCCCATACTGCACAGTTCCCATTGATAGTAAAGCCAACAGATAGGTCGGGCTCTTTAGGCGTGACAAAAGTAGAAACTTTAGATGCCTTATTGCCCGCCATTGAATCTGCTATGCAGGTGTCTTTTAAAAAAGAAGTGTTGGTGGAGGAATTTATTGCTGGTAGAGAAATTAGTGTGGAGTTTATCTCTTACAAAGGTAAGCATTATCCTCTTCAGATTACTGATAAAGTGACTACAGAAGCACCCCATTTTGTTGAATTAGCACATCATCAGCCTGCCGAACTTTCATCGCAACAATACGAATATGTATATTCAATTACTGAAAAAGCGCTCAATGCATTAGGAATTACTAACGGAGCCAGTCATTCTGAGTATAGGATAACTCAGGATGGACGCATGGTTGTGATGGAGATTGGCGGTAGAATGGGAGGGGACTTTATTGGTTCTGACCTTGTTAGGCTATCTACAGGCTACGATTTTGTAAAAGGAGTAATCGATGTAGCTTTGGGCCAATTCCAAGAACCTGTAAAAACGTATCAGTGCTGCTCTGGTGTTTATTTCCTTTGTGAGGAAACTAGACATCTGTTTCCGATAATCAAGCAATGGCAGGATATTCCATCAGTAATAGAAGGCAAGATAACTGACAACGAACTGCACTCTGTTGAAAAATCAGCTGATCGAAGCGGATATTTAATTTATCAGGGTGCAGAAAAACTTCAACTATAACGAACCTAGAAAACGTATTATGGAAATCTCAATAGTGTCTCCTATCTATAAAGGAGAAAAGATGTTGGATGAATTGGTGAGTCGAATCACCAACGCAGTGAAACCCATAACAGAGGATTATGAGATAATACTGGTAAATGATTGCTCTCCTGACCAGTCGTGGCATGAAATTGAACGCAAATGTGCACAAGACAAACATGTGAAAGGAATTGATCTTTCTCGCAACTTTGGACAGCATTACGCTATTTCAGCAGGGTTGGCCAATTGTGTTGGCAAGTGGGTGGTGGTTATGGATTGCGATTTGCAGGATCGCCCCGAAGAAATACCCAATCTCTACGCAAAGGCTCAAGAAGGGTGGGAAATAGTTTATGCCCGAAGAGTGGACCGGCAGGACAACAAACTAAAGAAGATGCAGTCAGCCATATTCCATGATGTATTGGATTGGCTGATGGGAACGAAAACTGACAAGACCATCACAAATTTCGGTATTTATAAAAAATGTGTGATAGATGCATTCAACAAAATGCCTGAGAAAGCACGTTCGTTTGGCAGTTTGGTTTGGTACTTGGGATTCAGCAATACTGCAATAGATGTTCAGCATGCTCAGCGGGCAGAGGGCACCACTGGATATACTTTGCGTAAACTCTTAAAGTTGAGCTTTGATATCATTATCTCCAATAGCAATAAACCATTAAGGCTTACGGTGGGACTTGGATTTTTGATGTCGATTGTGTCATTTCTGTTGGCGTTCTACAACGTGATAGCACGCTCTGTGGGATTGATTACAGTGGAAGGCTATACAACCACCATTTTCTCTATTTGGTTTGTGGGTGGTCTATTGTTGTTTGTGATGGGCATACTTGGATTATATATCGGCATGATTTTCGACCAGGTGAAGGATCGTCCATTGTATGTGATTAGAACTAAAAAGAATTTTGATGAAGACTAAAACCTCTGTTGGATATTGGGCGCTGATGTTTGCTGCTTTCTTGGTGTATTCCTCCACAGGTATGCTTAGCAAACTCGCTTCGACCTATCCACCATTGAGTTTGCCTTATCTTTTATGTTTGGGTATGGAAGTGACATTGCTAGGCTTATATGCAGTAATGTGGCAGATTGTACTCAAGAAATTGCCGTTGAATGTAGCTTTTTTGTGCAAGAGTTCAACTGTGGTGTTCAGTTTGCTGTTCGCTCACTTTGTCTTTAGTGAAGTCATCACTTTGAACAATCTTATCGGAGCATCTATCGTTTTATTAGGGTTGATTATTTTGGCATGGAAGGATTAGGGTTTTATTATTTTTTGATGATATTGGGTATTTTTGCATCGGCATGTAGTCAATTGTTATTGAAGAAAAGTGCCGATCAAGAACACAGGAATTTCATCCTTTCCATGCTCAATTGGAGGGTGATTTTTGCATATTCAATTTTAATGGGATCGATGGTTGTGAATATATTCGCAATGAGCAAAGGCGTTCACTTGAAGGATTTACCAATATTGGAAGCCCTAGGATACATTTTCGTTCCGATATTATCCTTTTTAGTATTAAAAGAACGAGCCACCAAAAGAACCATTATCAGTATGGTTATCATCCTGGTGGGTATATACATCTTCTTTCAATAATCTTTGAATAATAGGGGTTGCATAAGTGGTTTAGGGATTACAGTTGGTACTTGCTCATGAAGAATACAATATGGGCAAAGTCTTCTAGGCTACAAATCGTTCAAGAACGTACATTTAGAAAGATGCATAAATGTTTTTTGCATAATCAAGAAAAATGTTGTATCTTTGCAATTTTAATTTTTAGTAATTAATTGTAAAATATATATGGCATTGATTGACTTTAATCGTCCTTACCTTACAGGAAAGGAAGCCCATTACATGTATCAAGCTGTGTTCAACAAGCGACTATCTGGTAATGGAATGTTCACCAAAAAGTGCCAACAGTTTTTTGAAGACAGATACGGTTTCAAAAAAGCTCTGTTAGTCACGTCTGGCACTGATGCACTTGAAATGTGTGCAATGCTATGCGAATTGAAACCGGGTGACGAAGTGATTGTGCCATCATACACGTTTGTGTCAACTGCACTTGCATTTATTCGCGAGGGAGCAAAGGTAATCTTTGCAGATTCCATGGAGGGGAACCCTAACATAGATGCAGAAAAATTGGAAAACCTAATCACTCCTCGCACCAAGGTGATTGTGCCGGTGCATTATGCTGGTGTGGCATGCGATATGGATGCCATATTGGATGTGGCCAATAAGTATCATCTCATGGTGGTTGAGGATGCGGCTCAAGCTGTTGATTCCTATTATAAAGGTCGTCCACTCGGTTCTATAGGTCATCTTGGAGCATTCTCATTCCATGAAACTAAAAATATCACAGCTGGAGGTGAAGGTGGCCTACTGGTCATCAATGAAGAACGCTTCCTTCGTCGAGCCGAGATATTATGGGAAAAAGGTACAAATCGTGCTGAGTTTTTCCGTGGTGCTGTGAACAAATATGGCTGGGTGGATACTGGTTCATCGTTCTTGCCTGCTGAGATAAATGCTGCATTCCTTTGGGCTCAGTTAGAGAACCTAGAAGAGGTCCAGAGCAAGCGTCGGGCTCTATGGGAAAGATATTATGCTGGATTGCAAGACTTGGGTGCAGAAGGCAAAATCAGCCTTCCTCAGGTGCCAGATTATGCTACCAACAATGGTCACATGTTCTATTTCGTATGCCGTAGTTTGGATGAACGCACATCGCTAATCAGGTATTTAAAAGATAAAGAAATACAAGCTCCTTTCCATTATTTGGCACTGCATAAGAGCGATTACTATCTCGCAAACAATGCAGAGCGTCCGAACCTGCCAAACACCGATAGGTACACTGATTGTCTTATTCGACTGCCAATGTTTTATGAACTACAATTCGAGGACGTTGACACAATTGTGAATGAAATAAGAATGTTTTTTAATTAAACCAAATTTGATATTATGGACAAATTGAAAAGTAAGATATGGCTTAAGTTGGCAGGAATGGTGTCGCTAATGGTTGCTATATGCATTTCTGCGGCTAACTATTTCTATGGCTTTGATTATGCCGATGCCTTCTATCATGGATGTAATTTCCTATATTCCGGTAAAACCGATATTTTCCTTCCCTTGACTCAAGCCTGCTACAAGTTAACCTACAATCTCTTTGGTGACTATACAATCGGCTATCGATTGGTCAATTGGTTTATTTATCTCCTAGGTTTTTTGTTGTCCTTCGTTTTGCTATGTGGCAAAGATGCAAAAGACAAACCTTTGATGGTTCTGCTGCTCTCGGCATCGGTGGTATTCATGCCTTTGACCAACACCACTTCTTTCTGTGGCAATAGTCTCACGTCACTCTTTGCATTGCTTATTTTTGTTGCTATCATCAAGTTGTCAGAGGGAAAGCAATATTGGTACTTTTTACTTGCTATTTTCTTGATTTTAGCACCTCTTTCAAGATTCCCCAATATCGTTTTTTACCCTGCCGTGTTGGCCATGGGTATGCTTATGTTGCCGCGTAGAGATTATCTCAAATTGATTGCCTCTTTGTCGGTTTCCATTTTGCTGTACTTAGTGGTAAACATGATTCTCTTTGGCGGTATAAATGGTTTCTTCTCTGCCATTGTGGATAGGTGGAACAATGAAAATTCCTCCACTGCAGCAAATCATTCTATATCATCGCTGATAGTCGTTTATATTGCCTGGCTCAAAGATATTATGAGCTATGTCAAAGTGATCGGTTTTATTACCATCATACCGTTGGCCTTCAGTCTTTTCAAAAGCAAGTGGCTGCGCTATGCAGGCGTGGCTGCCTATGCTATTTGCCAATTGGGTTTTGTTGTGATGCGCTTGCGTGGGGCTGTTGATGAAAGTCACTTTGTTCTAGTTTTTCTCTATGCAAACATCTTTGTAGTCACATTTGCACTTAGCCTTCGTTCGCTGATAAAGCACAATTGGAAAGAGTTCTTCCTATATGTTGCCTCATTCCTATTTACGATATGTGCTACTGCTGGCTCAGATTGGGCATTCCAATTATGGGGTGGCGCGATTTTCGGTCTCATTCCTTGGTTGGCCATGAACACCATAAAAGCAGTCCGAGATGATTCTTCAACGGAAAGATTGCTCGTAATATGCGGTGTTGTGCTATTCTTTGTTTCAGCTTTCTTTTATGTGAGAAATGGCATGACTCCCATCGGTTTGATGTTGATGTCCGTAACACTGATTGCCGCTTGTTTTGCCGATAGAGTCAAGCTCGGCAGCAAATTGTTGTCTTGTCAACAAACCCATACTCCTGCAATGGTTGGATATGTTGCTGCTTTACTAGTTGTCGGGGTTGGTGTGGCCATTCACAAACAGTCTAAGTTAACCTTTGCAAGTTTTCCCATGAAAGATATGAATTCATCTTTCAATGTGCCCATGAACAAATGGATGCGTACCAGTTCTGATTCACAGGCTTTTGTTGATGAGGTACTGCGTAATTATGATAACGATATACAGAATAATAAAGTTATATTTTTCGGATTTGCATCAAACTTCTTTGGGTACTATACTCATGTGGGAATGATTGAAGGTGTTGACTTCACCTGCGAATCATCCGAGCGCAATATGTCTTTGGTTGAACAAGCTTTGGTTGATAGACCTATCATGTATTTGATACCTGAGGCTCCAGATACATCTTTGTGGTCCACTCTTGAAGATTACACCGTCCTCGATTCTATCATGGATGCCCATCACTATAAGAAAGTAGTTGATGATCGGTTCAAGTATGCGCGTTATTATCCCATGCAAGAAGTGTCGGACGAACAGCAATCCCTTCCAATTAGTGAATAATAATTTTTTTACAAGTATCGTTAAGGGCTATTCACGCATTGACTGGAGGAAATACAATTAACCTTATATAAGACTAAGATATACGGAAACAACGACAGTCATCCCGAATAATAATGCCCCAGATCCTTTGAATGGTCAGGGCTCCAAACGCAAACGTAAGTATCTATTTCGTAGATTGCTTGGGTTTGTGTTTGTGGGTTTGTATTTAATCATAGCACTACTCAATACCACAGTATTTCAATCCTATTTGGGTGCTGCAGCAAGTGCGTATTTCTCCAAGGAATGGGGCGGAAAGGTGCGTATAGGAGCCCTCCATTTCAGCCCTATCAGCCATGTGATACTTGATAAAATCGAGCTCATTTCCCCAACCAACGACACAATCTATATGGGAGATCGTATCTCGTGTTCTTTCAAGCGGTTCCCATTCCATTCTGGCCATCTGGATTTTGACCGAGTGCGTCTGCGCAATGGTCGATTCCATTTTGCATCATACCGATATCCTTCTGGTAAATCTGGCATCAATCTCGACTATATTATTAAATATTTCGCACCTAAAGAACCTAGACCTCACAAAGAGCCTAGTGCCCCATTTGAAGTGACCGTTGGTGAATTGCGTTTGCGCAATGTGGACTATGCTATGGATCTTCCAGAACACAGTGATTCTCCACAGCATCAGTATGGTGTTGAGATTCCTCACATGCGATTTATTGGCACTACAGCCCATTTCCGAAAGGTACGCGTAATTAATGATAGTATTGCAGCGCGTATCATTTCTTTCTCAACTACCGAGATTTCTGGTCAGCATGTGGTTGATCTTTCTGCAGACGTAATGGTATCACCCCATGTGATTCGAGCTACAAACCTCGACTTGCAAACCGACGACAGTCGCTTGTTCGCAGATGCCGAGATGCGTTTCCGGGGGTGGAAATCGATGGGCGATTATTGTAATAATGTGATGCATAGCCTTGTCTTGAAAGAAGGCACAGAGGTAAATATCCGCGATGCAGCATTTTGGGCTCCAGCGCTGTGGGGCGTGAATTGCAAGTTTGCCCTCCAAGGACGGGCCTATGGACCCATTGCCGACCTTCATGCCGATAATCTACAAGTGGCATTTGGCGATACTAGTTCGTTCCAAGTGAATGCCGCAATCAAAGGTTTGCCTCAGATCCACGATACCTATATTGATGCCAATATACAACAGTTCCACACTACCTACGATGATTTGATGGCTGTGCAACATCCCGAGCGTATCAAAATCATCTTGCCAGGAATGCTCAAACAAATGGAGTCAATTGATATTGATGCTGCTGTTCGTGGCGGATTGTCCAATTGCGAAGCTAATTTCGCCATCAATTCGCTCATTGGTGACCTTGAAGGCCAGGCTCAGCTCTTCTATGATACAACGCAACATGATTTCACATACGTAGGAGATCTTGATTCTCGCAGCATAGGCATTCGTGCCATTATTCCAAATGAATGGGTGTCACGCACAGGATTGCACATCACTTTCCAAGGGGTGGGCTTCGATCCTCAGACAATGGAAGCATCGCTTGAAGGTCGATTGTACAATACGCAGTTCAAAAACCGCAACCTTGACCGTACTACTATTTCGGCCGACTTGTCGCATCAGATTCTTTCGGCCGATATTCAGCTAAAAGACTCTCTCATAGGACTCAACCTAGATGCTTCGGCCAATTTGGCTGACCAATCATATTCTGCCGATCTCTATATATCTGATGCCCATCTCACCGACCTTAACCTCATCCAGGCAGATTCTGCTATCCGCATCTCTACTCACCTTAATGCTAATGTGCAGGGCACTAAGTTGGAGGATCTAATAGGTAATCTTTCTCTTGCAAACACCCAGCTTCATCTAGGTCAGCGCCATGTGTTGATGAACAATTTGACGGTGTCATCAGAAGAAAAAGGAGGATATAAAGATCTCTCGCTCGACTGTGATTGGATGACGCTTGGCATCAGGGGGTATCTTCAATATACCGATATTTCGTTGTTGATTCGTGATTTTTGCGATCGATATTTGCCCACCTATTACAACCCATTCCTCCACAAAGACTCGGTAGATATGACTTCGCTTTATCAAGACAATTTTGATATTGACTTTGTGTGGAACGATGAAAGCAACTCTTTCTCTCAAATCCTACCTTCGCTCGACATTGCCAAAGGCACCACATTCCACGGCAGCTATAATTATGGCGAAGCCCTGAAAATGGTATTTCGTTCCAATCAGTTAAAATACAAGAATATTTTATTGAGTGATGTGGGGTTCAATAGTAGTACTTTGGGCGACAACTATCAGTTCCGTATCCATGCAGCCAACCTTTCGTTGAACGATAATCCTCTCATGGAAAATCTCCACATCACGGCTGGCATGAGCCAGCAAATCTCCACACTAGGGCTCACGTGGGATGACAATGACAAACAGGAACTCAACGAAGGCAACCTGGAATTTTTCTTGGCATCTAGCTCCTCCGACAACAAGTTGATGATCACTCGCCCCTCGTTTTACGCTATGGGGCAACAGTGGACCCTCATTTGCCCTCAAGGCATACTCTTCAATAACGAACGCCTGAAAATTGACAATCTCAAGATTTATGGCCTTGGACAGTCCGTCACCATCAAAGCGCTGATGGCTGGCAAAGAAGATGATTTTGTAAAAGCTGCATTCGACGACCTTGTGCTCGATCGTATCTGTAGCATTCTCATACCCGAAAAGATCCTGTCTGTCCAAGGTTCTCTTGATGGCCTTTTCTCTGTTAAAGGCCTGCACGATGTAACCCATTTTGATGCAGATTTAGTAATCGAAGATTGTAATATCAATGGTCAGCCAGCAGGTGAGGTACGTGTCAATTCTAATTATAAGTTAGAAGAACGAACCCTATATCTCGACCTAGTTTCTCTGCATGAAGGAGATGGGCATTCTCATCGTCCATTGGATGTGCACGGCTCTGTGCTCATGACGCCTGGCGATCCCACCCTTGACATGCACGCCACCTTCGACCATGTGGCGCTTGAAACACTTGGACCGGCAGTTTCGGCCATATCATCTCGCATTAATGGCAACCTTAGTGGCCAGCTCATAGCACACGGCACTCTCTCCAATCCCAGTTTCAATGGTTCGCTCATCCTCAACGATGGTCTGATGCAGCTCACTCCCACAGGTGTGACATATTATTTCAACGATGGGTTTACGATCGCCAACAATACTCTTCGGTTGGATGGTTTTAGCATACGCGATAGAATGGATAATCTGCTCACCGCAGATGGCACAGTGTCGCTATCTGGTGGCAACGTGATTCTTGATCTCAATATCTTCTCACCTCGCATCCTTGCTCTGGATAAGTCTTATTCTACCGATGCCAATTTCTATGGTAAACTTATAGCCTCAGTGCAGGGTACCATTCGTGGCAGTATAGATGATATTAATATTTCAGCAAATGCCTCCACTCTCAGTGGTAGCGAATTATTCGTTCCTTTGGACAATAAAAAGCAGGTTTCTGAGAATGAGTATATCACTTTCGTTTCACCTGCTTATTCTCCTCGTCCAGCCACCACTACCAATCGTTTGCAGTCATCGGCGTCGGCACTCGACTTATTGCTCAACCTTCATGTCACTCCTGGCATGAAGATACACTTGCCCATGGATTTCGATCAGTTGGGAGCCAATGTTACAGCAGTGGGTCGCGGAGATGTACAACTTACCTTAGATGCCAACGGCACACCCAATATATTGGGTGACTATGAGTTCACATCGGGGCAGTTCTCCCTTTCTCTCATGCAACTCCTTAGCAGGAATTTCACAATCGAAGAGGGCAGCACGCTGAATTTTCCGGGTGACATCAACGATGCTCGATTCAATATCAATGCAGTGTATAACCTCCGTGCCAATCTGGCTTCTCTCATGAACAATAGTGTCGCCACTACCACCAATGATTCCTATGTCCAAGTGCAGAATGTTATAAAACTTGCTGGCACAATGACCGATCCCACCATCAAATTCGACATTCGTCTGCCCAATGCCGAGCAGAGTGTCACCGAGCAAGTGTTCTCCTATATCGATCGCAATAGTGAGCGTGACATGCTCAACCAATCACTCTCGCTCCTCATCCTTGGTCAGTTTGCATCTGCGGGTTCTTCGGTTGACAACCCTGCTGAAGGTATCAACAGTGTGGGCATCTTGGCCAACACGGCTGGCAACATCCTCACTAGTATGGTGAAAGTAGTAGATGTCGATGTCAAGTACCAAGCCGCCACCAGTAGCGCGCAAGGACAGGTGGATGTGGGCATTTCCAAGCGTTGGAATAAATTCTATTTCGAGTCCACATTTGGCTATGGCACCACCACCGATCAAATGGATATCAATCAAAACAATACCCTCGTGGGAGATGTCGAAATTGGCTATAAGATGAATCCTTATTTCAATTTCTATGGGTTCCACCGAACCAACACTAGCTACTATACTCGCACCGAATTGCCCTACAAGCAAGGTGTGGGTGTAAAACTTACCAAGGATTTCGATTCCTTCCTTGATCTCATACCTTGGATCCGCAAGAAAGAATAACTACCATGAAACTCAATAAATCTTTTTATACACTCAAAAATAATCTATTTTTCTGTATAGCAGCGCCGGTATTCCTTATACTTTTTGTGGTAATCTATAATCCGACGTTCATCTTCGATAGTGATTGGATCAGCGGTTGGGGGCCAAAAGCCAGTTTTTGCCTCCCCATTGTGGCAGCCATTGAGTTGGTAGCGCTCCTTGTGAGCCGAGGTTTGATTTGTTTTCTGCCCAGCTTCCATTCGCTCAACCGCGCAGAGTATCTGGTGTGGCTGATAGCCGAGTTTGTGGTGTCGTGCCTTTTTGTGAGTCTGTTCCTCGCGCTCTATTTTCATATTAGCTATTTTTCAGTTGTACCCAAGGTCCTTTTGGTGGGGTTGTGCCTCAACATCATTCCTTACACCCTTTATCTGCTCATCCTCACGCTTCACGTTTGCAACCATCGCATTGCCCAAGCCAATATGCATATAGCCTCTCTCTCTAAGGCTGCTGATCGCTCCGAGCCTGCCATGGTGCGATTCAATGATGATAAAGGCAATCTCAAATTGGTGGTGAATGCCTCCCGAGTACTGTATATTGAATCCGGTGGCAACTATGTAACCATCGTCTATGACGACAATTCCAGCGTTGTGCGCAACACAATTCGCAATTCGCTAAAAGCCATTGAGGATATTTGCAGTGCCAGCGGCCTTGTTCGCTGCCATCGTTCTTATTTCGTCAATCTCAGTCGAATCAAAGTTATCAGTCGTGGGTCAGAGGGTGTGTTTGCCGAGATGGACTCCGACCGAGTGCCACGCATCCCTGTTTCTAAAACCTATGCTCCGGGGCTGTTGCAACTATTTTCCGAGGCCTGACCCTATCCGTCTGTGACATTAATATTATTGTATAATTAGCATTCCTTATGTTCAGAAAACAGTTTCTGCTTCTTCTCCTTGTAATTACTTCTTTGTGCGCATGTGCACAATCTTCTAATCGTGATGCCGATTCCATAGTGTTCGCCAATGCCCTTTGGCATACCGATACGTTGGATGGGTTCTACTTTCGGCAATTCCATTTCAACCAAAAGCAATTGTTCCATTCCAACCAATGTTTTTCTGTGATAGAAATTCCCCGTGGATCCAAGTCGCGGTTGATGTTTGTGTCCGACACCACATTTACCCGTGTGAGCACCTTTGCCGATCGCCATCATGCCCAAGCTGGCATCAATGGCTCTTTTTTCAATATGACAACCTGCGAACCTGTTTGTTATCTGCGCATCAATGGCAAGGAATTGGGAGTCAACGTCCCTTCCGAAACCGACAGCGTCAACCGCAAATACTATCAGAATGCCACCATTCGTCTGCTTCCTAGCGGACGTCCCCGCTTCAATATCCCCGATAGCAACCGCCTTTGTGAAACCAAGATGCCTGACTCCAACATCATGACGGCAGGTCCCATGTTGCTGCATCGTGGTGAGGTGGTTCCCCAGCGATTGGATCGACGCTTTGTATATGGTCGCCATAATCGCACCGCCATTGGTCTTAAACCCGATGGCACCATCGTTCTGCTGGCTGCTGACGGCCGTATCAAGAACCAGTGCGATGGTCTCTCGCTTCCCGAACTCACTCTCATTATGCGGTGGCTGGGTTGCTGTGATGCGGTGAACCTCGATGGTGGCGGTTCCACCACCATGTTTGTCCGCGGTTTTGGCACCAATGGCATTGTCAATCACCCCTCCGATAATGGCCGTTTCGACGAACGCGGTCAGCGTCCTGTGGCCAACGCCATTATGGTGGTCAAATGATTTTCCAAGCTATTTTTTAATGCTGATATAAACAAAAAAGATACCCCAGCAATGCGGGGTATCTTTTTTTGTTATTGAGCAGCAATGCTGCTATCTGGTTTGTTTCTTTTTGCCGATGGCAATGTCATTGGGGTCCAGAATGGGGTCGTCCATCTCGTTGCAATAAGTGGTGGATGTATTCAGGGCTCCACATGCGGTGCCGTATTGAGCGGTGTATGTGCGAGGGCCAGTCCAACGTCCACCGCTGTATTCATAGCAGCGGCACGACTTAGTGTCGCATGAAGCCAGCGTGCAAAAGACTGCGCCGATGATAAAGAATGCTAATTTTTTCATTGTAGTGATTTTTAATTGCTCGTTTATTCTGCTGTGAAAAAAGTGGGAATATAAGTACCCACCTCAATTTCGTCCACAAAGCACCATGCCTGTTCGCCAGCGCTCACATGCCAGTTGGGCATAGCTCCATAGTTCACAGCCTTCACCTTCAAGTATCTGGCCGACACATAAGGTCCATGGCAAACAAAGGTGTGCTGCACGCTTTCCTCTTGGCGATCGATGGTGGCGGAAAATTCGGTGTTGTCCAATGCTGCCC
Source organism: Bacteroidales bacterium (assembly GCA_024400505.1). Taxonomy (GTDB): domain Bacteria; phylum Bacteroidota; class Bacteroidia; order Bacteroidales; family P3; genus Colimorpha. Next base: position 26,440 of record JAKSMP010000026.1, read on the forward strand.
AAGGTGAGTAATTCTTGCCGTCGGTGCTCACACTCACTTCCACGCGGGTGGGGAAGAAAATCCAAGCGCGCATGTTCTCTAGGCAGTCAACTCCCACGCTAGTAATTGACTTGGGTTGCAGCAGGTCTATGATTACTTCCATATCTTGCTGCCAGCCCTGCCATCCGCCTATTCTGAAATTGGGAGTGCCGTAGAGTAGGTCAATCAGTCCTTGTTCGCCCGATTCAGAGTATTGGTCGGCGGGACGAGTGACATAGGTGAGTTTCTTGTCGGCAATAAAGCGGCGCAACTCCTGTTTCACCACGGGGCTGTAGCCCGTTTCTGGGTTGTAAGCCACAGCGTTTATCACGATATCGTGGTTCACCAGAATGGGCTGCGTGTAGCGGAAGGAGTGGGTGTCGGGTGTGCTGCCGTTCAGGGTATAATAGATGGTGTTGGCCGAGCCTGTGTTGTTCACGGCAAGGGTCACAAAAGTGGAGTCGTTATATACTATGTTCCAGTCGCCAAAATAGGGAACAGGGGTTTGGTGGTATTCGGCAGGCACCACGCAGATACTCTGGTCGTAGAATTGGTGGTCGCGCCAGAATTTTCCTGCTTGCCATGTGGCTTTGTCAATAACGATGTCCTCCATTCCTTCGCCGCGGTGGATGGTCACTTTGTTGAATAGGGGAGAGGTTGTCACATATTCGCCGCTGCCGGGGCACACAGGGTAGAATCCCATGGAACTCATCACATACCATGCGCTCATCTGTCCGCAGTCTTCGTTGCCGCACAATCCGTCGGCTTCGGGGGTGTAGAGTTCGGTCAGTATTTGGTGCACCAGTTTTTCCATTTTGTCGGTGGCGCCCAGGTAGGCGTAGAGGTATGCAGCGTGGTGCGAGGGCTCGTTGCCATGGGCATATTGGCCTATGAGACCTGTGATGTCAGCCTGTTCGCGGCCAGTGGTCTCGCTGCTGGTGTTGAACAACGAATCTAGAAACTCTTCTGCTTTAGCGGGACCTCCCATGTGCTCGATCCATGTGGGGATATCGTGGGGCACGTAAGTGCTGGCTTGCCATGAGTTTGACTCGGTGTAGTGGTTATTCACCTCGGTGGGGTTGAACGGAGTGGTGAAACCACCATTACGGCGTGCGTGCATAAATCCGTCGGGATCCATAATGTTCTGCCAAGCGCTGGCGCGGTGCATATAGGTTTTGGCCACTTGTTTGAGATAGCTCATCACCGTGTCGGCCAGGCCTCCGCGTTCTGCCTCGTTCAGGGCATAGGTGGCAATGCACCAGTCGTCGTAGGCATATTCCAGAGTCTTGGACACGGTCTCGTTGTCTGCCTGGCTGTCCAAGTATCCTTGAACGGCATACATGCGGTGAGTCTCTTCGCGGTTGGATGTAGCCATCATGGCTTTCAGCAGCTCCAGTCGTCGAGCGGGAGTCCATTTGTCCAACAATCCTTGCTGCTGCGCCACCAGTATCACGGGGCATGCGTGGTAGCCAATCATGCAATGTGTTTCGTGTGCGGCCAGTTCCCACATCGTCAGTTCGCCGCCTTGCTCATATTGGTTGAGCATAGTGTTCACCCAGTTCTCTGTGGTGGCGGGTTCCACTATGGCCATCAAGGGGTTGAGCGTACGGTATGTGTCCCACAGCGAGAATACGGTGAAGATGGGCTTTTGGCTGGTGTAGATGCTGTCGTCCATGCCGCGGTAGCGTCCATCCACATCGCTCCACAGATAGGGCGAAGTGTAGCAATGGTAGAGGGCGGTGTAGAAATTGCGGCGATCCGTGCGGCTGCCTCCTTCAATTTCTATTTTGGCCAGCGTTTCGTTCCACAGTTGGCGGGTGTTGGAGTGGATTTGGTCGAAATTCATCTCTTGGCGGGTGGCCAGGTTCTGGATGGCTCCTTTGCAGTCCACGCCCGATATAGCCACATAAATCTCAGCCTGCTTGCAGTCATCATCCAGTTCCACCAGGGCTTTGGTGCCGTTGTTGTAGTAGGTGATGTTGACAATGGGCTGGTTACATTCCAGAGCGAAGTAGCATTTCTGGTCGGGGTTCCAGGCGTTGCTCTCGCGGTATCCGGCAATGATGCCTTTGGGGGCCGACTTGTCGAAACCGGCGGCAAGGGTCACGTCGCGGTGGCACAGGTCAATCACAAAACCTTTCTTGCTGTGGCTGGGGAAAGTGTATCTATGGCTGGCCACGCGTTGGCTGGTAGTCAGTTCCACCATCACGCGGTTGCGGTCCAGCACCACGCGGTAGTAGCCGGGTTCGGCCTTCTCGCTGCGGTGGCGGAAATGAGAGTAGTATTCGCTTTGGGGCATGGCTTGGGTGAAACCCCATTTGCTGTCGGTGGTGGTGACGGGCATCACCAGTATGTCACCATAGTCCTCGCATCCCGTGCCTTGTAGGTGGGTGTGGCTGAAGCCGTATATGGTGTCGTCGGCATAGTGGTAACCGCTGCAGCCGTCCCAACCTTGCAGATGGGTGTCGGGGCTGGGCTGTATCTGGCCGAAAGGCGATGTGGCTCCAGGATAAGTGTGTCCGGTAAAATCGGTGCCCACCATGGGGTTCACATAACTCACTAGGCTGCTGTCGCCGCATCCGGCCATCAGGGCCATCGCAGCCAGCAGGGGTAGAATAAGATTCTTCAGTTTCATAATAGTGCGGAAAAATAAATGGCAGAGGCCATAGGGGGGATACCCCTTAGTGGCCTCTGCTGAGTTCTTTTAGCTTTTCAGTTTGATCAATGCGGCGGCGCCCAAGATAGCCACTTCGTTAGCCTTGAGGTGCGACATGTAGATCTGGCAGCGGCCCTTGTAGATGTTCAGTATGTTCTCCTCGAAAGATTTGCGCAGGGGATCCAGCAGCGGAGCGCCCACCTTCGTTGGGCCGCCCATCAGGAAAATGGCGCTGGGTGCGGAGAACGTGCAAGCGTTGGCGCAGGCCAGTCCCAGCCATTCGCCCACCATGCGGTAAGTCTCCACAGCCAGAGGGTCGCCAGCGTTGGCGGCGTCGCCAATCATCTTGCTGGTGATATCTGCGTCAGCCACCTGTGCGCCAATCCAGTCGGGGTGCTTCTCGGTCTCGGGGGGCACGCCTTTCTCAGCGCGCAAATCCACGTAGGTCTTCACCACTCCGCGGGCCGAGGTGTAAGCTTCCAGGCATCCCTTGCGGCCGCAGCTGCATGGGCGGCCATTGGGGATAAGGATGTTGTGGCCCAGTTCGCCAGCGGTGCCGGTAGAGCCGTGCACCAGCTTGCCGTCCACCACAATGCCGCTTCCCACGCCTGTGCCCAGGGTGATCATGATAAAGTGATCCATGTTGCGGGCTCCGCCATACACATATTCGCCATAGGCCGCTGCGTTGGCATCGTTGCTCAGCACCACGGGTATGTTGGTGTATTTCCTAAATTCTGCTTCAAACTCCAGCAGTCCTTTCATGGGTAGGTTTGGTGCCCATTCCACGCATCCGGTATAGAAGTTGCCGTTGGGTGCGCCCATGCCAATGCCGGTGAGCTCGTCCACGGCTATAGCACCCACGCCCTTCTCCTGGTCGCCGGCGGCGCACATCGATTCAATCTCGGCCATGATATCCTTCACGTATGGCACGATGTCGGTGTAATTAGTGGTGGGAATACTGCGGCGAGCCACAATTTTAGCGTCGTCTCTCACGAGACCCATGTCGGTGTTGGTGCCTCCAACATCAATTCCGATTGCATAAGTGTTCTGCATAGTTATATGTTTTTTTATATTATTTGTGCAAATCTAATAATCGCTGAATTTTCAGAAGTTACCTTTCGTAATTCATTGCTCATTTTGCGTTGCAAAGTTACATATTTTTATTGAATTATTATATATGTGCCAATAATTTCGTATTTTTGCCGTATGGAAGAACCTAGTATAGAAAGAATATTTTCTTTAGAAGAGATTGATTACACACGCTTTTGGGGCGACAACGACAAGATTCTCGATTTCGTAAGAATCCTTTTCCCCAAAATCAAACTCATAGCTCGTGGCGAAATGCTCAAGGCTGTGGGCAGCCTCGAAGATATCGATTTTTTTGCACTCAAGCTGCAATCAATGATGGAACACTATGAGCGCACTGGCCGCCTGAGCGAGAACACCATCATGCAGATTTTTGAGTCTGGCGGTACCTCGCCCGAAGCCGAGGTGAGCGACGAAATCCTCGTCCATGGTCGCAACGGACTTCTCATCAAGGCGCGCACCCCCAATCAAAAACGCCTCGTCCAAGCCGTAAAAACCAACGATATGGTATTCGCCATTGGCCCTGCTGGTACTGGTAAAACCTACACTGCCGTGGCTCTGGCTGTGCGGGCGCTCAAAAACAAAGAGATCCGCCGAATTATTCTTACTCGTCCGGCCGTTGAAGCGGGCGAGAATCTAGGTTTCCTTCCCGGCGATATGCGCGAGAAACTCGACCCTTATCTCCAGCCCCTCTACGATGCGCTGCGCGATATGATACCTCAGCAGAAACTTCTCAATTATTGGGAAGATGGCACCATTGAGATTGCCCCGTTGGCCTTCATGCGCGGCCGCACACTCGACAACGCTTTCGTCATCCTCGACGAAGCCCAAAACGCCACCCAAGCCCAGCTCAAGATGTTCCTCACCCGCATGGGCCGCAACGCCAAGTTCATCATCACTGGCGATATCACCCAAATCGACCTTCCCCGCCATCAGCAGTCGGGCCTCGTGCAGGCCACACGCATACTCCATGGCATCGAAGGCATCGACATTATCCAGCTTGACAATAGCGATGTAGTGCGCCACAAACTTGTCACCCGCATCATTCGAGCCTATGAGCGTGAACAAGATAATCGTGAACATCAAAAAGATCCATCCCAAGTTGAGCTTGAGCAGAGTTAAGCTGCAGTATAATTATTAATCAGGCATTATCAATTTACACTTTTCCAATGAAGTCTTTCCCCAACTGCAAGATAAATCTCGGCCTGAGAGTGTTGCGCAAACGCACCGACGGCTATCACGACCTCTCCTCCATCTTCCTGCCCGTGCCGCTATGCGACGAATTGGAGATTGAACCCATGGCAGAGGAAGGATGCCTCTTCACCCAAAGTGGCATTGCTATCGATTGTGCACCAGAACTCAACATTTGTTTTCGGGCCTATCAACTGCTCAAAGAACACTTTCCCCAGCTGCCCGGTGTGCGTATGCATTTGGTCAAGAATATCCCCTTTGGTGCCGGTTTAGGGGGAGGCTCTAGTGATGCCGCCTTTGCCCTCAAAATGCTCAACCAGCTTTTCTCCCTCGGCCTCAACCAAAGCCAGCTCTGCTCCTATGCTGCCAGCCTGGGAGCTGATTGCGCATTCTTCATTCCCAATCAACCTGCCTTGGCACAAGGTATAGGTGACCAACTTACGCCCCTGGACTTCAACCCCATTGAAGGTTTCCGCCTACTGCTGGCCAAACCCTCCGATTCCGTCAGTACCCGCGAGGCCTATAGCGGCATCACCCTCCACCCCGAGGCTGCCCAAGGTCCCTCGCTCGTCCAGCTTGTGCGTCACCCCATCCAGCAATGGCAGGCCACCGTGGTCAACGACTTCGAGCAAACCGTCTTCCCCCTCCATCCCGCCATCGCAGAACTCAAAAAACTCTGCCTCAGCCACGGAGCGCTCTATGCCTCCATGTCGGGCAGCGGAGCCACTGTCTTCGCCCTTTTCCCCCAGCATAGCCCCGTTCCCCAGTCGCTCCTCCAGTCGCTGGGCAGCCAAGTGCTGTTCTGCCAATAGCCCCCAGGGTGGCTGATTGCTACCAATAACTACATTTTTTTCTAGCCTAGTTAGCTGTCGAATCACGGCAGTCTGGCGTGAGCCATCAGCCCAGCTCAATTGCCCTATTGGGTATTCCGATGAGTTGAAAAAAATTGTATTTATAAAATAATTGTATATTTGCAAATAGTACTGGTGCGTTAACTTTTCGCACCTTAATCAAATAAAGTTAGTTCCTTGAC
>JAKSMP010000027.1 GCA_024400505.1 Bacteroidales bacterium
AAGAAAAGTGTGGATGGAACAGATTATACCATTACTGAGAGGCGAGACCTTCCTTTTAATATGTTCACCGGCACAGGTCGGTTGAGTGCCATCTGGGGTGTGGTGGGTGTGTATGTGGAGCATAGCATTACCCCAGTTGCGAATTTGAAATTAGACGACAATCTGTCCAATCTTATCTACGGAACCACTGGTTGCAGCATCAGTCCATCATATTTCGCATTCGGCATTCGTATCAACCTGCTGGAAACTTTAAAATAATTTGTGCCTAATCTGTGATAAAAAACGGTGAACAGTTTTGGCTGTTCACCGTTTCCTATTCTCTATTCACAATTCACTAACTTAAACATCTCCCAAATCACAATGGCGGCGGCGCAGATGATAAAGGTTAGAAAACCATCAAACACGGGATAACTGATGATTTTGCGCTTATTAGTCATAATCGTTTTCGGCATAAAAACGAAATGCAAAGATACAAAAATAGCAAACGCGGTAGATTTTTCACAATAAAAAAAGCCTTTCTGCGTTCTCTCATCCAAGGTCGGCACATCCGCCACCGCCCCACTACAACAAAAATACAATACAACAATGAAAAAAATCATCCTCCTCTCCACCCTCATGACCCTGGCCACCCTCGGCTGCCAAGCCCAGCTGGGAGGCCTGATGAACAAAGCCCTGCAAAAAGCCACCCAAAAACTGGAGCAAGATGCCTCCACCGCCATCAAGAAAGAGTTGGGGCTGAACGCCGACAAGAAAGCTCCCGCCCCCGAAACCGACCAACAGCCCACCCTGCCCGAGTTGCTGGCCCAGATGCCTGACATGCCCACTGCCGAACAGCTCATCAGCCATTTCACTGCCCTCGAGAAGAACCAGATGCTGAAGCTGGCCACCAGCCCTGTGACCAAATACAAGTCGCAGATCGCCAACATCCAGATGCAGGCCACCAGCCTGTTGGCCGCCCGCATAGACACCACCCAGCTGGCCGAAGCCCAATACCGCATCATCCAAGCCCAGACCGGCCTCAGCCAAGAGCAGCTCAACGCCCTGGCTCAGATGAGCGAAGAGGAGCAGGAAGCCTACCTCATGGCCTACTACCAGTCAGGCCAAGCCCAGCAGGCCGCCCTCAAAACGGCCGAGAACATGGCCGAATATCTGCAGCCTTCCGAGACCCAGCGCAACCGCTATGATGCCATCGAAGACCAGGTGGCTGCCATCCACCGCGCCGCCCAAGCCCAGATGGCCCCGTTCTACCAGCAGTTTACCGCCCAGCGCGCCCAACTGCAGGAGGCTGGCAATGACGCCGCCGTCAAAGAGCTGAACATCCAGTATTTCACCAAAGTAGCTGCCATCCTGCGCCAGTCCGTAGCGGACGCCGCCCAGTTGCGCCTCACCCAGCAATATCCCTTGGCCGAGGAAATTGACCAAATCACCCGCCAGGCACTCCAAGGCAAGCCCGAATCCGCCTACCTGATGTTGAGCCAGTGCCAGCAGTTCCTCATCAGCTTCTTTGGCGAGTTTACCGCCCTCACCCTTCTGCCCGAAGTATCAGCCGAGTAACACACCCACACATATAAAACTAAAGAGTTGGTCCTCACCCGAGGATCAACTCTTTTTTATGCAACGATTCTGTTACAAGCAACGCTTAGTCTCAGCCCTGTTGCTTGATATTGTGAGATGTGAAATTGGAAAGTAGTGAATTGATGTCTGCCGACCCATCTACACTCTACAATCCACACTCTGCTATCTGCTTGAACATTTCCCAAATGACGATGCTGGCGGCGCAGCTGATGTTGAGGGAGTGCTTAGTGCCGAACTGAGGGATTTCGATGCTGCCGTCGCAGAGGGGCAGCAGTTCTTGCTGCACGCCATCGACCTCGTTGCCCAAGATGATGGCCACTTTAGGCTGGTCGGCTGTGTTGCTAGCTTGGCGAATGGAGAACTTATCGAGCATCACGCTATCGTCAACCTGTTCTACGGCATAGACAAGATAGCCCTGGGATTTGAGTTGTTGGACGCATTGGAGTGTGTCTTCGTAGTATTGCCAAGCCACGCTGTCTTCGGCGCCGAGGGCTGTTTTGTGGATGTCGCGGTGGGGAGGCGTGGAGCAGATGCCACAGAGGCAAATTTTCTCCACCCTGAAAGCGTCGGAGGTGCGAAACACTGAGCCGATGTTGTTTTGTGAACGCACGTTATCCAGCACCACGGTGAGGGGTGTTTTGGGGGCTTCTTTGAACTGGGCCACGCTCATACGGCCAAGCTCGTCCATAGAGAGTTTCTTCATCCTACGCTGCCCTCCAAACTGATGCTGAGCAATTTTTGAGCTTCGACAGCAAATTCCATGGGGAGTTTGCGGAGCACGTCTTTGGCATAGCCATTGACAATAAGGCCCACGGCGCTCTCGGGGCTGATGCCGCGCTGCTGACAGTAGAAGAGCTGGTCTTCGGAGATTTTGCTGGTGGTAGCCTCGTGTTCGAGGATGGATGAGGAGTTGTTGGCCTTGATGTAGGGCCAAGTGTGGGCACCGCATTGGTCGCCCAGCAGCAGGGAGTCGCACTGGGAGAAGTTGCGTGCATTTTCGGCACTTTTGTTAATCTGCACCAGACCGCGGTAGCTGTTCTGGCTGTGGCCGGCGCTGATGCCTTTGGACATGATGGTGGAGCGGGTGTTTTTGCCGATGTGTATCATCTTGGTGCCGGTGTCGGCCTGCTGATAGTTGTTGGTGACGGCCACGGAGTAGAACTCGGCGGTGGAGTCGTCGCCTTGGAGAATGCAACTAGGGTATTTCCAAGTGACGGCACTGCCTGTCTCCACTTGGGTCCAAGAGATTTTGGAGCGGGAGCCTTTGCAGATGCCGCGCTTGGTGACAAAATTATAGATGCCACCCTTGCCGTCCTTATCGCCTGGATACCAGTTTTGGACGGTGGAGTATTTAACTTCGGCATCTTTGAGGGCCACGATTTCCACAATGGCGGCGTGGAGCTGGTTTTCATCGCGCTGGGGGGCGGTGCATCCTTCCATGTAGGATACGTAGGCCTCCTCATCGGCAATGATGAGGGTGCGCTCAAACTGGCCTGTGCCTTTGGCGTTGATGCGGAAATAGCTGGAGAGCTCGATGGGGCAGCGGACGCCCTTGGGAATGTAGCAGAAGGAGCCATCGGAGAAGACGGCCGAGTTGAGGGCGGCAAAGAAGTTATCGCTGCTGGGCACCACGGAACCCAGGTATTGCTGGACGAGCTGGGGGTGTTTCTGCACGGCTTCGGAGATGGGGCAGAAGATGATGCCCTGCTCTTCAAGCACTTTCTGGGAAGTGGTTTTCACCGACACGGAGTCCATGATGGCATCGTAGGCCACGCCGGCCAGCTGTTTCTGTTCGCGCAGGGGGATGCCGAGTTTGTCGAAAGTGGCCAGCAGTTCGGGGTCAACCTCGTCGAGACTCTTTTTCTGCTCTTGCTGCTTGGGGGCGGCGTAGTAGATAATGTCTTGGTAGTCAACTTTCTGATATTTGAGGTGTCCCCACTCGGGCTCTTCCATGGTCTGCCATTTGCGGAAGGCTTTGAGGCGGAACTCAAGCAGCCACTCGGGTTCGTTCTTTTTTTGCGAGATGAGGCGGATTACGTCCTCGTTGAGTCCTTTGCCAATAGTGTCGGTGTCGATATTGGTGACGAAGCCCCATTTGTAGTCTTCGTTGGTAACTTCTTGTATTATATCTTTGTTGTCTTCTGCCATAATTATATTTACATATTCAATGCAAATTGCAAAGATACGAAAAAGATTTATATTATTGATGATTTATGAGTGGGGCGGCTGAAGGGCACTCATATTTCACGAAACAGCTGTTCGAGCCAGTGGCGGTCGCAGTGGTCGAAGTTGGCGAGGTGCTGGCTATCGACATCAAGCTGGGCCACCATCTTGCCGCCACGCATGATGGGAACTACTATCTCGCTGCGGGAAGCGGAGCTGCAAGCTATATGGCCGGGGAATTCTTCGACGTCGGGCACCATGAGGGTGCGCTCTTGCTGCCAGGCCGTGCCGCAGACGCCACGTCCGAAGGCAATATGCATGCATGCCACTGGACCTTGGAAGGGGCCGAGGACGAGTTCGTTGTCCACCACTCGGTAGAAGCCTGTCCACCACCACTGGAAGGTTTCGTGTAGGAGGGCAGCCGTGTTGGCCATGAGGGCAATGGTGTCGGTCTCGCCTTGGGCAAGAGACTGGAGCTGTTTCAAGGCCAAAGTATATTTTTGACTTTTGGCCACAGTAGTCTCGTCTTTGGCTCGGCGGGCATACTCAAAGAGTTCCAGAGGCAGATGGCAATAGCCCTCGGGGTTGTTATTGAGATAGTCTTGGTGGTAGTCCTCGGCACGGTAGAAATTCTGCAAAGGTTCTACTTCCACCACCAGGGGCAATCCATATTTTTTAGCCTCTTGGGACATGGCAAATTGGATGAATGGGAGATCGGTATCGTCGGTATAATAGATGCCTGTACGATAGCGTGTGCCTTGGTCTTCGCCCTGCTGGTTGAGGCTGGTGGGGTCGATGGCTTTGAAATACATCTCCAAGAGGAAAAGAAGGCTGACTTTGAGGGGGTCGTACTGGAGGTGGACGGTCTCGGCAAAGCCGGTGGTGTCGGTATAGACTTCCTTGTAGGTGGGGTTGGCGGTGTGGCCGTTGGCAAAGCCCACTTCGGTGAAGGTGATGCCGTCGATTTGCTGAAAATAATGCTCGGCGCCCCAAAAGCAGCCGGCTGCAAGGTAGAGATCTTTATTTTTCATGTTCGAATTTTTGCCACCACTGCGGTACATTGAAGCAGGGGCACGACTTGGATGAATATTCATTGTGGCCGTGTACCTCGGCCTGGGGAAAAATGCTTTGGAGGGTGCGGATGAGCGATACCAGGGTGCACTCTTGCTGATGGGTGAGCGTGTTGGCCGGACGGCCCTGCCAATTGAGCCCGCCCACATAAGCTATGCCGATGCTGCCTTGGTTGTGGCCATAAGCATGGGCGCCCACTATTTCTATTGGGCGACCCACATGGAGTGATCCGTCTTGATAGATGACATAATGATAGCCGATGTCGTCCCAGCCACGCTGGAGATGCCACTGGCGGATGGTGGCCACATCGAAATGTTTGCGGAAAGGGGTGGCGGTGCAATGCACTATTATGTTGTTGATTTCTCTCATATTTTTTCTCAGCTAAAAGAAACAAGTGATTATGCCCATGACGAATCCCAAAAGAGCGCCAAGCAGCACCAACATGCGCAGTTCTTTATCAACCGTCTGGATAATCATTTCCTCCATCTCGGCCATGTCCATTTCTACTATTCTCACCCGCACCATCTCTTGGATGTCGAGGGCGTCCATGATTTGGGAGAGGTTGTTGGTCACTAGGAGACGGTAGGCGTTGAGCAGCGCATCTTTGATTTGCTGGAGCAAGTGTTCTTTGCCCTGGCAGAGCTGCGAGATGGGTTTGGCAAGAAATCGTTCACACTCTTGATCCACCAGCCCCGCAATCATTTGGCGGCCATTATCTTTGAGCATGCCGTTGATGAGCGAAGCCAATTTGCGCTCCAGCGAATTGCGGAAAATTGCCACAGCGGCAAAGGTGCCAATCTGACCGAGGAACGATTTTGACTCGCTATTCTCCAAATGCTCCATGGCCATGGCGGCCACCTTCTCCCCCACCTCGGGGTTGGACAATTTGAGATACAGCGTGTTGGTTATATCTTCCTTGACTGATGTAACGCTCTCATGCAGCTGGCTGGACGGCACATATTGGGAGAAGAACTGCTGCAGCGACTGTTGGCTGGACAAGAGGCGACCCATCACACCGTCAATGGCCGACTCGACTTTGGCTACCATCTCGGGTGAGAGGAGGTTGGCCTCCAAAACCTCGTTGTTCAGCAATTTGGAGCTGACCATGGCGGCTATGCCTTTGGCCAAGTCGTCTTTGCGTTTGGGGATGATGCCAGGGGTAAGAGGGAGCTTGACTTTACCGATATACAAAGGATTGTAGGGGCGGAAAAGCATGCGGATGGCCACTTTGTTGGTGAAGCCACCAATTACGGCACCCACAACGGGACCTACTATTAAGGAAAGTATTGTCATGCTGTATTATTTTTTGTAATGGGGATGAAAAGAACTGATGGTTTCGCGCAAGAATTGATTGGTGAGGTGGGTGTAGATTTGGGTGGTGGAGAGGGTTTCGTGGCCCAGCATTTCTTGCACAGCACGCAGGTCGGCTCCATTCTGCACTAACTCGGTAGCGAAACTGTGGCGAAGGCTGTGCGGAGACACATTCTTATGGAGTCCGGCTTTGGTCACAGCCGCTTTGATGAACTGAAACACAGCCACCCGGGTGAGGTGATGGCCGCGGAGGTTGAGAAACACGTATCGTTCCTCGCCTGGTTGGGGTAGGATTTGGCTGCGGATGTGGAACAGATAATCTTGCAAGCAGCTGAGAGCATAGGAGTTAATGGGCACCCAGCGTTCTTTGTTTCCTTTGCCGATCACTTGCAACATTTCCTCATCGGGATAGACGTTGGAGAGTTTGAGATTGCAGAGTTCGGTCACCCGAAGTCCGCAGCCGTAGAGGATTTCCACTATCACATAGTTGCGGGCTGGACCTGGCAGGCTACGGTCGAAGGTGGCTTGGATGGCGTTGATATCGTCGTTGCTGAGCACATCGGGCAGATGTTTGGGCTTTGCTGGCATCTCCAGCATCTCGGCAGGGCTGTCTTTGAGCAACTCCGAAATGACCAACATCTTGTAGAAAGTGCGCCAACCCGAGATGATGCGGCATTGGGTGGTGATGGCGATATCGAGCATTTGCAGCTGCGAAAGCACTCCGCGCAAGTGGTCGGGCGTGACAGATAGGGGGTCAACACCTAAGGGTTCCAGATAGCTGCGGAGATGATTTACATCACGCAGATAGGCCAGCACAGAATTGTCGGCCAGGTTGCGTTCGAGCCGCAAATGAGTCTCAAACTCTCGCAAACTTTCTGCCCAAGTCATTTTTTCTTCAAGCTTTCACCATCGGTGATCATCCACCAAACGAAATCAAAGAGTGATTCGTCCATCTGCTTGAGATATTTAGGGTTGAGGTCTTCCTTGGTGGCCTCAAGATTAATGCGACCATATTTCGACATGCGCCCCTGTATCACACCAGCCTGACGGCTCAGATAGCCCGACGGACGACCCGGATTGCTCCTCAAGGGTGTGGGCAGACAAACTGCCAACAAAGCAGCTTCACGTTTGGTGAGATGCTCGGCACTATGACCGAAATAATGTTGGGCGGCAGCCTCACAGCCATAAATGCCATCTCCGAACTCAATAACATTGAGGTAGCACTCTATGATGCGCTTTTTGCTCCACACAAGTTCTATCATGCTGGTATAGTATGCTTCTACGGCTTTACGCACCATACTGTGTTTGTGGGGAAGGAAACAGTTTTTGGCGGTTTGCATGCTGATGGTGCTGCCTCCACGGTGGCGACGACCCTTCTTGCCCTCGATGTACGACATCTTGAGTTGTTTCACATCAAAACCATTGTGATACATAAAGAGCCCATCTTCCGACACCACTACAGCATTGACCAAATTCTGCGAAATATGATCGATTGAAACATAATCGCGCTCAAATCGAACAGCACGGTCGGGGTCTTTCACCTGCTCCACCAATCGTTTAACCATCAATGGAGTGATAGGCGGGTTGAACACAGCACAGTACAGCACTTGGAGAATGGAGAAAAGCCACAACGACAGCACGGCCACCCAAAGGAAACGCCACACCTTGCCACCAAACGACAACTGCTTCCACTTCTTCAACCCTCGGCGGGAATGTTTTTTATTATTCCGCTTTTTCTTTGCCATAATTATTTGATTGTTCTTTTATTAAAATTTTTGATTTCAAAATAAAACACCCACAACGCAAATTGAGCCAGCGAATATTTGGTAGCTTCTATACATCTGGGGTTGCTGCCCTCATACTTGCGATTGATATCTGTGGGGCAAAGTATTGTAAAACATTTTTGACTCGACTCATTTTGTTGACATAAAACGGAGTCATTGTTTCGGGATTGTGCCGCCTAGGAGCAGGCAAGGTGCATACTAGCATCAGCGCCTCCTCATCGGTGAGTTGCTCCACTCCGTGGTGGAAATAATGTTTGCTAGCAGCTTGAAAGCCAAAGATGCCCTGCCCTAGTTCGACCACATTGATGTAGCTCTCCATGATGCGTTTTTTGCCCCACAGCCACACCAACAAAGCAGTATAATGGATCTCCACCACTTTGCGCCATACCTGCCGGTTGAAAGGCAGGAACAGATTCTTGGCCAACTGCTGACTCACCGAGCTGGCACCCGACAAAGTATCGCCTTTACGATTACGATAATAAGAACCCATTATATATCTAGCCTTGAATCCTCTATCCAACATAAAACACCCACCAGCCTCGCTCACATCTACGAGCGTAATCAGATTGGGTGAGACTTTCTCAATCGACACACTTTCCCACTCTACTCGAGGTTCTGCCCCTGTGGTTTGGCGGCACTGGCGACGATATTTGCGAATATAGGGAGTGGAATACAATTTCTGGGGAGGAACATGTCTTCGAACATATAGCACATGAAATACCGTGACAAGCCAAAGTCCCACTAATATTCCCTCTAAAATCATACCCACTGTGCCCAGCAGATACATCACCCACAACTGAGCTAGGAGCACAGCCACCTCCAAAGTGACACGAAACACCTTAACCCACTTGGGCAATCTAAACCATGGATCTAAGAGGTGAAAGGCACCTTTCAAAGCAGAAAAAAACATGCGTTTCGTCATAATTTGTTGTGCAAAAGTACATTTTTTTTTTCACATAAAGAAAAAAAGCGTATATTTGTAAGCACTATCAACAGAAGTCAAACAACATATAAAATTAAAAATCAATAAACTATGGCAAAAGTTGCAATTAATGGCTTCGGCCGTATTGGCAGAATGTCCTTCCGTGCAATCATGGAGAACCACCCCGAACTTGAAGTAGTAGCAGTCAACGACCTTACCAGTGCTGAAACTCTCGCATATCTTTTCAAGTACGATTCCGTACATGACAATTTCCCCGGCGAAGTGTATGCCGAGGGCGATTGCATTGTGGTGAACGGCAAGAAAGTGAAAATTTATGCTGAGCGCGATCCCCAGAACCTTCCTTGGGGCGAACTGGGCATCGATATCGTGATTGAGTCCACCGGTCTTTTCAAGAAAAGAGATCAGATGATGAAACACATCAACGCTGGTGCAAAAAAGGTTATCCTCACTGTGCCCGCTGGCAAGGCTGACGACGTGGATGCAACCATCGTAATGGGCGTGAACGACAACACTCTCACTAAAGACATGCAGCTCGTATCCAACGCTAGCTGCACCACCAACTGCTTGGCTCCCATGGCTAAGGTGCTGAACGACAAGTTTGGTATCAAGCGCGGTTTGATGAACACCATTCACTCTTATACCAACGACCAAAAAATCCTCGACCAGCCTCACAGCGACCTCCGTCGTGCTCGTGCTGCTGCCGTCAGCATCATCCCCACTTCCAGCGGTGCAGCTAAGGCTGTAGGCCTGGTTATCCCCGAAATGATGGGCAAACTCGATGGTTTTGCTATGCGCGTACCCACTCCCGATGGTTCCGTGGTTGACCTCACCGCCGAGCTCAACTGCAATGTCACCAAGGAAGAGGTGAACGCAGCCATCAAAGAAGCTGCAGAAGGCCCCATGAAAGGTGTCCTCCAGTATGTTACCGATCCTATTGTCAGCATCGACATCATCGACAACACCCACTCTTCCATCTTCGACAGCCTGCTCACCCAGGTGATGGACGGCAACATGGTGAAGGTGATCAGCTGGTACGACAACGAGAAAGGCTACAGCACCCGCGTGAGCGACCTTGCTGCCAAACTGGCCACTCTTCTCTAATCCTACTCAGAAAGGTTTTTGTTTTCACTGATAGAGGTGTGGCTTGTGCCACACCTCTTATATTTATCCTAAGTCTATATAATTAATGAAGCATTTTTTCCTCCACATTTCAGCATTACTGCTGTTCACCCTTGTTGCTTGTCAAGGGGGCAACAATACACAATCCACAACCACTTCCTTTATCGACGATTATGGGCGCACCGTGCAAGTGCCCTCCTCCCCTACTCGCATCGTGAGCGTTTCACCTGCAGCCACCGAGATTATCTTTGCCCTGGGAGGAGAACAACTCTTGGTTGGTCGCACAGACTTCTGCAACTATCCACCCGAAGCTTCGTCCATTGAGAGCATCGGTGGTATCACCAACCTCAATATCGAGAAAGTGGCCTCACTCAAACCCGACCTAATCATCACCGCATCAATGGTATCGGAACAAACGGTGTCCACTCTCCAAAAGCTAGGCATCCCCGTAGTGAGCGTGCTGGAGAAGGAACACCTCGAAGACCTCTATGCCAACATTGAGCGCATTGGCCAACTCATTGGCAAACCTCAAGCAGCCGACAGCCTCAACCAAGCACTACAGCAACAAATGGGCAATCTGCACAAGCCAACCGCAGACCCTGTGCCCAGCATCTATTACGTTATAGGCTTTGGATCAGGCGGAAATTACACCGCCGGAGGCAACACTTTCATCAACGAATTGCTGACCTATGCCGGTGCACGCAATATTGCAGCCGACATCCAAGGATGGAACTATAGCTTGGAAGCACTTATGGCTGCAGATCCCGACTACGTGATTGTGCGACAAGAGGACTCTGCATCTTTCTGTCAGACTCGCCCTTATAACAACCTCACTGCAGTAAAACAGGGGCAGGTCATTGCTCTGCCTGCTGGCTTGCTGGATTTACAAGCCCCCAGAAATATCAAAGCCATTCAAATCATCAGCAAAGCAATAAAATAATTCACCTTCAACTAATAAATTAAGATTTACAGCCTCTCGGAGACAATTGACAAATTAGTCCGAGAGGCTGTATTGTATTCTCAATCTAAAGAAGGAACAAGTGTATAATAATTTTGGGTAGGGGTAGCGACAATTTTTGGGTGGGGGTAAAAAACATTTTTGGGTAGGGGTAAAATAGATTTATGGGTAGGGTAAAAAATGAAGAAACATAGCACAAAAAATAGTCAAACGTAATCAAAAAGCGGAATCCGCAATGGATTCCGCTTCTATTTTGCTGCAATTATTATATCAATTGCTTCCGGCAGTACTAAGAATACGGCCATTTTTGATGTAATAGATGGCGTTCTCTAGTTGGATATCCTTGCCATCATCGAACAGACGACTACGATTGTAGCGAATTTCGTAATCGGGCTGAACACCCACACCCTCTACAGGATTATGATCCTTGTCAACCATGTGGAATGTGCTGGTGTAGATATAATATGCAAAAATATCTTTATAGCGGTAAATCTCAGCACCATACTTCATAAAATCCTGGTCGCCCATGCAGCCACTGAAGAAAATATCGTGCATATACTCCGAATTAGGCTGCAGCGCACCAATAGCACCATAGGTGCGTTCGCCGATAAAAGTACCATTGGGCAGATTCTTGATGAGCATGGTGGCTAGTTCGGCACAACTCACCGAGTTGATATCGGCCAATACCACAATCGGTTTCTCTGTTTTAATACGAGCAGAGGGTGCATAAATATTATACTCAGCCCACGGCGCATAATCCAAGCGACCAAATCCATCTTTCACACGAGTATATCCCACAAGGTTAGTTCCTTGGGAAAGAGATGCAATATAGGGTGAGAGATCACCAGTATTACCACCGCCATTGCCACGAAGATCCATGATGATACCCACTACGGAATCATTGTTGGCATACGAAGCTTGTGAATTAATACCCTCCCAATAACGTGGGCCATAAAAAGCCTTGAGGGCTGCCTGTGCCGAAACGCCATTGGGGATGGCAGAATGATAGGTGGCAATATCGTTGAGATAGAAATTAGTGAAACGAAAATAGGCAATCAATTCACCACTCTTCTTGCCCTTGATAAGGGCGAAATAGGTGCCAGGGATAGTAACTTCGCCATAGTCATCGCCTTCATAGCCTATGAACTTGATAAGATCTTTGCGTTTTTTGAGATGATCAATTTCTTTCTCCAACTCAGCTCGAGCAGAAGTAGTATGCATATAGTCGTTTTGGCCAGGATTCACATAAGCAGCAAAACGACCCTTGGGCGAATAGAACATACCCATAAGATGATGATCGAGTAGGCCTTCGAACAGACCTGCATAAGCAGCCTGATACTCGTATTCGGATACAGGATGATTAGCTGGGCGGGAATCGAACTCGGCAAAAATAGGCTGGAATTGCTCGTATCGAGCGTCCCAATCAACGGTATCGGCACCCCAAAACACATAACCCTGGTCCATGCCATGCCAAACGGTTTCGAATTGCTGGAGGAAGGATTTGGCTATACGATGGTTGGGGTTGGGGAAATCAGAAACAGTGGATTCTTTTCGGCAAGAAACGAGTGTAAAAACAACCAAGAGGAGAATGATTATTTTGCGCATAAGAATTATTGATTGTAGATTAGCTTTCGCCAACAATTATTTACTATTTATTACATCCAATAGCTGATACCGCCTTGGATTACAAAGGTGGTATTGTAACGAGGATTGAGGTTGGTCATATAAGGTTTCTGTATATCCTGCAAACCATAGTACCAACGAACTTCGGCACCCAACTCAAGCGAGTGGAAAAGCATACAACTGAGGCCTGCGCCATAGGTAAGACCCATGTCCAATCGGTTGTCGCGTGTTTGTGATTCTGTAGTGGAGAAATCAACGTCCTCATCAAAAGTCGGATAGCCAAAAACGCCTTCTGTCAAACCTTTGTGGTGGCTTTGAAGCCAATAGCCCACATATCCACCACCAAAAAGGTGCAGCCGTACCACATTGCCCACATTGAGCATAGCTACCAAAGGAATGTTGATATACTGATTGGTAACAGAATCATAGAAATCAATATTAATAATGGACGGCTTGTGGGTGCGGTTGTAATTCTTTTGCACCATTGCCACATCCATTCTGAGCGAAAGCCACTTGACAGGAGTGTAGCCCAATTGTAAGCCATAGGTGCTACCTGGAGCGTATTTATCGAACTTATAGTCCACCATATAAGACATATCTACTATATGGTAATTGCGGTCAATACCGCCTAAGAGGCCTACAGAAAAATGCTTAGTGTGGTTGGGTTTTACTACCACCTCGGCAGGATTGATTTGGGCATGGCAGCACCCAAGTGCTACCAGCAAAAAAAGAGTGAGGACAAATTGTTTCTTCATTGATGTCAATCAAAAGGCGCCGAGGGATGGGCTCGGCGCCATTTATATTTTTATGTAAGGAGTAATTACTCTGCGTCGCTAATGAAGGGATATTTATAGTCATGTGCAGCATCAAAGGTTTCTTTGATGGCTTGAGGGCTAGTCCAACGAATGAGGTTGAGGTAGGAGCCTGCCTTGTCGTTAGTGCCGCTGGATCGAGCGCCACCAAAAGGCTGCTGGCCAACCACAGCACCAGTAGGCTTATCATTATAGTAAATGTTGCCAGCGGCATACTTGAGGATGTCTGCACCTAAGCGCAATGCCTTGCGGTCATCGGCGAAGATGGCACCAGTAAGAGCATAGGGAGAAGTCTCATCGCAGAGATGGAGGGTTTCCTCATACTTATCGTCATCATAAACAAAGACGGTGATAACAGGACCAAAGATCTCTTCGCACATAGATTTGAACTTAGGCGTTTTAGCCAAAATAACAGTAGGCTCGATAAACCAACCTTGACTCTTATCGCCATGACCACCGAAAACAATTTCTGCATCGGGGCTTTCTTTGGCATACTCAATATAACGCATATTGTTGTCAAATGCAGCTTCATCAATGACAGCATTGACAAAGGCTGAGAAATCACGCACATCACCAACCTTGATTTCGGCTATCATCTTGCCAACCAACTCCTTGACTGCAGGCCACAGACTAGCAGGAACATAGGCACGGCTGGCTGCAGAGCACTTCTGTCCCTGGAACTCGAAAGCGCCACGGACGATAGCGGTAGCCACTTGGTCGGCAGCTGCAGAGCTGTGTGCAAAGATGAAATCCTTGCCACCAGTTTCACCCACAATCTTGGGATAAGTGCGATAGTTGGCAATGTTGTCACCAATAGATTTCCAGAAACTATTGAATGTGGCAGTGGAGCCAGTGAAATGCACACCACAAAGGTTGCGGTCAGCAAAAGCCACCTTGCCAATGAGAGAACCACTACCAGGAAGGAAGTTGACCACACCGTCGGGAAGACCTGCTTCTTTATAAATCTTCATAAGAATATAGTTGGAGAGCAGAGCGGTGGTGCTAGGTTTCCAAATGCAAACATTGCCCATCAACACTGGTGAGAGGCAAAGGTTGCTGGCGATAGAGGTGAAGTTAAAAGGAGTGATTGCAAAAACGAAACCTTCCATGGGGCGATAAGTCACATAATTGAGTGTGCCTTTATCGGAGCAGGGCTGGTCGGAATAAATCTGAGAAGCATAATAGGCGTTATAACGAAGGAAGTCAACGAGTTCACAAGCAGAGTCAATTTCGGCCTGCATGGTGGTCTTTCCCTGTCCAAGCATGGTAGCAGCGTTGATGAGCCAACGATATTTGCCACTAATGAGGGTGGCGATTTTCATCATCACACTGGCACGGTCAATCCAAGGGGTGTTGGCCCACTCTTCATGAGCCTTCATGGCTGCATCTATAGCCATCTGAACTTCTTTTTCACCTACTTTATGATATTTAGCAAGCACATGATGATTCTCGGTAGGCATAACGATCTCTGCAGTGTTGTTGGTGCGCACCTCTTGGCCTCCGATGATGGCAGGGATATCAGTAACCATGTTGTAGAGTTCGTCAAGGGCTTTGCGAATTTCTTTACGCTCAGCGCTGCCAGGTTTGTAACCAAGTACAGGTTCGTTTTCGGGCTTGGGGAATGAGAAAATCATGTTATTCATATAGCTTGTAATTAAATGAGTAAAAATAAATTCATTACTATGATGAGTTCACACTCAGCTGCATATTGCCCCATACGAGCAACCTACAGAATGGGTGGGAAATCAATTTGCAAAAATACGTTTTTTTTCTAAAATGCAAAAAAAAATGTATTTTTGCATCAATTATTATAACAAACAAATTAATCGTATATCACATGAAGAAACTAAGTATCATTATGATGTGTCTTGCCATGCTGGCCTTTGTGTCTTGTGGCAGTACGAAAAATTCCACTTCTAGCGATGCCGCTGCCAAAGCTACCGGACGCAGCACAGCCACCGCTTTGATTGGCCTTTACAACTCCTACCGTGCCAACGGCACCATCAGCCTGAGCAATACTGTTGACCTCACTAATGCACTTGTGGTAGCCACCGGCTACACCAGCTACCGCCAAAATCAAGCCAACAGCGGTTATAAAACCTCCTTTGCTGCTGGTATGGTTGCTGCTGGTGGTGGGCTCATCACCGCTGCGAACATCGACGGTTTGATTAATACCATGAACAATGTGACAGGATTGAATGTAAACGCCGCTACCATCAATAGCAATATCAACACCGTAACATCACTCATCACCCTCCTTCAGGTGCTGGGCACTGCGGCCAACTAATTTTGTAGTTAGGCATTTATAAAGAATAGGGTCGCCTCTATGAGACGACCCTATTCCTTTTTAATATTTTGTGACAGTGAACTGTGTCGTAAAGCTATACATTAAATCCAAACGCTGTCACCATCCTGGATTGGTTCAATAAAAGGTTCTTCTATCTCGGCAATAGATGCATCTGCCTTGGAGAGCGACATAATGGTATCACCATCAGCATTGAGAACATAGGCCTTATCGCCATCAACTTTGATGGAAGCTGCAGCTTCCAGTGCTTGATTCACAGCATCCTCAATATTCATGTTGGGTCCCATCATCTTGGTTGAGCCCATATTGGAGAACGAAAGGTTCTCACCATCAAGGGCATATTTTCCAGAGAAATAATTGACGCCTCCATTGCCATGGCAGATGCCATCAGCGGCGAATTCAATGTAAGTGGGGAAAATGGAACCTTGAGTGCTGACATTCATTGCTTCATCAATACTCCAAAAACCATTGATTTCAGCAGTGTTGCGACTGCCACAGCCCACCAATGCAAACATGCAGATAAGGCTGACAATAAAAAACTTCATTTTCATAGTATGGATTATTTCTGTTAATTAATATTCAGTAACGATTCTTTGAGACAATTATTGTAATCCTTTGCCAAAATAAAGGTCAAACACATTCATCTTAGTCCAACTGGTAGGTTGAATATTGGTATCTTGGCAATGGGCATCATATCTCATTACTCGGCCCGCCAATGCTGCATCCACAAAGGCACAGAACTCGTTGATGGTCTTGGGGAGCACAGTGGCCACTTCATGGCCAATCCCATCGTATCGGAGAATCCAATAATTATAGTCATTCTTGGCATATAACTTGCTCACCTTATCGGCACCAAAGAGGGAATGGTGCAAAGATCCGCGCATTCTATGATAATTGACGACCTTGTCTTTTGTTCCATGGAAAAAGCATGTGGGAGCCGGAGACTGGGCATAACGGAAATTCTTATTTCGACAGAATATTGCGCCTGAGTAAGGCACTACAGCAGCAGGTTTGAAACATTGGGGAATCGAAGATACTTCAGGCAAATGATTGCAACGACAATAATCAGTCTGCAACACCGTGATGGCACCAGCACTGCTTCCTGTGAGAATAATCTTTGAAGGGTCTATATTCAATTCTTTTGCGTGGCCACAGAGATACGACACCGCATCGGCACAATCTTCCACAGCATAACGGATAGCCGTGTCAAAAAGGGTGTACATTTTCAGCAACGGAACTTTGGGTGCATGCTTCATAAAGAGTCGATAATCGATGGAAGCAACCACAAAGCCACGCTCAGCAAGCAGGGAGCATGCATGAACGGATGCCTGGTCATTACGTGCACCCGAAAAAAAGCCGCCTCCGAATACATAAAGAACACAGGCATGGTCGGACCTAGGAGTTGCCGGCTGATATACATCCATATACAAATCCATCGTGTCTCGATGAGCATAACAGAACGATTGCTGGGCCTCTCCAACGAAGCTCATCAATACTAATGCAATAGCGACAAACAATTTCTTCATGTCAAAATATTTTCTTTTCAAAATGCAAAATTACAATTTTTTTTTGTATTTTTGCAAATTATTTAAATAATACTTGTAAAACTATGAAAAAACATCTTGGTTTCTTGCTCGTGGCTGCCATTGCACTGATGATGAATGCATGTGTGAAAGATGGAGATTTTGATGCATTGAAACACGATATTACTATCGAAGGAGAATTCGACCCCATCTTAGGTTTCCCCATCGCCAAAATGTCGGCAAATATTGCTCAGCTGATAGGCATGCTTGACACAACTTCCAACATGGCAATTTATGTGGATGACGACGACCTGGTATCTGTGCGATATCTCGATACTTTCTCCACCGACTTGGATCTTTCTAAAGAGTTAAAATATGGTCGCAAAGCCGCCACCGACTCCATATTTTTCAAAGAGACTTTGAATGGGGTGGTGGAAATCAACCTCTTCCAACAGTTACAACAGATGACCGACATGCCGTTGAGCGCAAAAGGTCTGTTTGTGAACTTGGACGCTTTTCTGAAAACCAAGGTGAACGACCCTGTGCAAGCCATGATTGACCGCGGAGTGAAAGTGTATTGCAACAATATTGTGCTTAAACTCACCTGCCTTGATGGTGCCAGTATCGACGTACCGATTCTTGATTCTACTGACAAAATATCCCTATTAGAACTCAACCAGGGTAAATTATTGAACATTTTGAATCAATACGACCTGAGCAACCTTGCCAACCGCAAGCCCACTGGAGTGTTCTACTCCGTGCAGATAAATGCCGACATGCCTTTCGAGGTGTATGCTGCACTTGGATCGGGTTCAAATCTGCGCGACTCGCTTGGTATTGATTCTCTCCATGTGGAATTGATGCCTTACGTCGATTTCCCCATGCAGATCTATTGCGGAGAAATGATGTATGAGGATACAATTGACGTTGACCTTGCCGAACTAGAACAGCAGTTGGATAAAATAAAAGAACAAATCACCCTCCAAGACTCTGGTAGCTATTTGGTACTCGAGGCCGAGAATGAGCTCCCGCTCAATTTTGCCATCAACGCATCGCTCCTGAAATCAAATGGTTTCCGTGTGGTATCACAGCTTTTCTCCCAAGACACCTTACTCAGCGGTGCCCCAATCAAACATTTGAGCGGATCCGACTCATACGTGTCCAACGGCTCCCGTAAATCCAGAATCGTGATGCCTGTGACCCGAAACCTTTATGAAAATTTGGGCAAAACACGCAAGATTGCAATCTCACTTCGGTTTTCCACTTCCACCGAAGGAGCTGACACCTCCAACCCCACCATTGTGGTGCAAGGCAAAGACAGATTAAAGCTAAGAGCTTATCTTGTAGTTGCTCCACACATTCATTTATCACTTTAAATCCAATAACCAAACCATGAGAACTAAGATTATTGTTTGCCTTTTAGCATTTATTGCCGCTGTGGCAGTCAATCCCCGTCAGGCTGTGGCTCAGAAATTGTCACAAAATGATTTATTTTACCATAGTATTCACTCGCCGTATAGCAACAGCTTAAACCCTGCACTATTCCCTATGGATAAACATTTCTACATTTCACTGCCAAGGGTTTCTGCCAGTCTTTCTCTACCCATGTCGTACAACGATTTGGGGCTTCAGTACGACCCCAATAGAGACGTGACCGTTATCAACGTCAACCACATCCTTGACCAAATCAAGGAAAACGGATTTATGCTCGGAGTGGAAGGTGAAGTGACTGCACTTGGATTCGGATTCAAAATTTCCGACTTTTCATTTTCTTTTTCCTCTGGTGCGCGCACTTTGGCATCTGCAAATATTCCTACAGGACTGCTCACATTCATCACCGAGGGAAATGCTGGAGGCAACCAACATATCGATTTTGGTGCTAAACAAATTGCAAACGTCGTAGGATATGGCTATGCCGCTTTAGGCGCATCCTTCAAAATTCCCACGTTGCCCATCACCGTGGGTGCAAGAGCCAATATACTGGACGGTGTACAGATTGCCACCATCGACAATCTCTCCATCGACCTTGCCACTGCACAAGACATGAGCTCGCTTACGCTGTCTAGCGATTTTATGGCTCATTCTGCCGGACTAGTGAATGTCAATGTAACCGACTCAAGTTTTTCATTCAATCCTCAATTGAAATTTCCTCGCAACTTGGGTTTCACCTTTGATTTAGGCATCAAGGCCACACTGGGAATTGTGGACCTCAGTTTGAGCGTGCTTGATCTGGGTCCTGGAATCAAATGGAAGGAATCGCCTATCACCATCGTTCCCAAACATCAAGAAACCACCATTTCTTTTGATGGTGTTGACCTCACAGCCATCCTTGATGGTGGATCCATAAACTCAGATATGGTTGATGCCTACGGCGATAGCATCCGCAATATGATTGCCTACATAGTCGATGACCAGCCGTTCAGATACAGTTTACCCACCCGCACATACCTCGGGGCCTCAGTCACACTGAGCAACTATTTCCGTGCTGGATATCTGTTCATGGGCCAATGGAACAAAGGCATGTTAAGCGAGACTTTTCGATGCAACAATTCATTATCTATTCATGCCAACCTGCTCAACTGGTTAGAGATTTCAGCTGCCAACTCCTTCTCCTACGACAGCAAGTCCTTCAGTTGGTTCAACCCTGGTGCATCACTCACCATCCTCAGCGGGCCAGTTCAGACATACATTTCAGCCGACTACATATCAAGCATTTATGTTGCCAGCTTAAAATCCATGCACCTGTACTTTGGCATCAACATCGTTTTATAACCAATCAACATTTTCAACTATCGTAAAAAAACAATGAGTAACATCGTAGCTATAGTAGGACGCCCCAATGTGGGCAAGTCCACTCTCTTTAATCGTTTGACCGAAAGCCGCAAAGCTATCGTGGACGAAACTTCTGGCGTGACCCGCGACCGCCAATATGGCAAATCCGACTGGAATGGAAAGAAATTCTCAATCATCGACACTGGCGGATATGTGATGGGCGGCGACGACGAATTCGAAGTGGAAATTCGCAAACAAGTGCAGCTGGCCATCGAAGAGGCCGATACCATTCTATTCCTCGTTGATGCACGCGAAGGCCTCACCCCTATGGATGAAGATGTGGCCGACATGCTCCGCCGTTGTCCCAAGAAAGTACTCTTGGTGGCAAACAAGGTGGACAACTCCAAAGAAATGGACACCCTCTCTGAATTCTACGCACTGGGACTGGGCGAACCCTACCCTATTGCCGGCATCAGCGGAAGCGGCACCGGCGACCTCCTCGACGAGGTGGTCAAAGACTTCGACGAGGGTGATGATGACGAAACCGACGGACTTCCCCGTATTGCTGTAGTTGGCCGTCCGAATGTGGGCAAGAGTTCTTTCATCAATTTCATCACTGGCCAAGACCGCAATATCGTCACTCCCATCGCCGGCACCACTCGCGACAGCATCTACACACGCTATAATATGTTCGGTTTCGACTTCAATTTTGTTGATACCGCAGGACTCCGTAAAAAATCTAAAGTAAGCGAGGATTTGGAATTCTACTCGGTGATGCGTAGTGTCCGTGCCATCGAAAATGCCGATGTATGCATCCTCATGCTCGATGCCAGCCAGGGTCTGGAGCAGCAAGACCTGAACATCTTCTCCCTTATCCAACGCAATAACAAAGGCGTGGTGATTGTGGTCAACAAATGGGACCTTGTTCAAAAAGAAACCAATACCCACAAACAATTCGAAGATTTGATTCGCAGCCGCATCGCTCCTTTTGATGATGTGCCTATCATCTTCACTTCGGTGCTGAACAAACAACGCATCTTCAAAGTGCTAGAAACTGCCAAGCAGGTTTTCGAGGCACGCAGTCGCCGCATCTCCACCTCAGAACTCAACGAAGCACTCCTTCCTATCGTCAAGGAACAGAACCCACCACCAGCAGTCAAGGGCAAGTGGATCAAAATCAAGTACGTCACCCAGCTGCCCACCCATTATCCTCAGTTTGTGTTTTTCTGCAATCTGCCTCAGTACATACGCGACCCCTATAAACGCTTTGTCGAGAACCGATTGCGCGAACTCTGGGATTTCAAAGGGGTGCCCATCACCATCTATTTCCGTGCAAAGTAATACTAATTTATAATATTCATTATATAAACAATGATATCAAAACTTCGATTTGATAAAATCTGCTTGGTTCTGATCTGCATCCTGCTCACTTGCGCATGCAATCATGTGAGAGAAGAAGTCATCGAAACCTACGAGAACGGCAAACCCATGTTGGTGAGACTATACAAAGGATCCAAGAAAGATCCAACCCTTGTGGGTGAAAAAATGTACTACGAAAATGGCACACTTCAACTTGAGAAGCATTTCTCGGGCAAGCCAGAAACACCTGATGGCACATGGAAATACTATTGGGACAACGGAAACCTTTTTGCCACTGGTGATTTCACCTCCAACCACGAATTTGGCTCCAATTGGGTATTCCTCAACCGCAATGGCGAAAATTGGTATCCTGGCAAACTTGATTCCACATACATCACCAGTTTCAGCAATTTGGGCACGCCTAGCACAGTAGTATTCTGCACAGGCAAACACCAAGACGTGGTTCAGTTTTATAGCAATTACACTGTTCGCAGTACCGAGCGCCTGACCGACGGAAACCGTCAAGGAAAAATTTATTTCTATTTCCCCAACGGTAACGTTCAAGTTGAAGCTAATTTCGAAAATGGCGTAGAGAATGGTCCATACACAGTCTATCACGAAAACGGCCTGCCATTCTACATGGGCAATTACAAGGATGGCAAACGCATAGGCATATGGGAATTCTATGACAAGGATGGAACCTTGTTAAAGACACAAGACTACGACAAAGAATAATTCCTCCAATTCATCATTATGGACGTTCAACTCGACAACCCTATTTATCGCATCGTGGGTAAAGCTGCCGACAGCCTAGGCATCAAAGCCTTTGCTGTGGGTGGTGTGGTGCGCGATTATTTTCTCCAAAGGCACTGCACAGATATTGATTTTGTGTGCCTGGGGAATGGCATTGAACTGGCCAAGGCTGCAGCCAAATCCATCAGCCCCAATATTGAGGTAGTGGTATTCAAGAATTTTGGCACAGCATCTTTCCACTATCACGATAAAGATACATTATGGGAAGTTGAGTTTGTGGGAGCACGACGTGAAAGCTATCGCCGAGATAGCCGCAAACCCATCGTGGAGAACGGCACGCTTGAAGACGACCAAAACCGCCGCGATTTCACCATCAACGCCATGGCTGTTTCGGTCAACGAAGAAAGTTTCGGCACTCTCATCGACCCTTTCGGCGGCATCCAAGATCTCGATCGAGGGATTATTCGCACCCCGCTCGACCCCGACATCACATTCAGCGATGACCCCCTTCGCATGATGCGTGCCATCCGATTTGCATCACAACTCGATTTCTATATTCATAATGATACTTTCGATGCCATCTGCCGCAACGCAGAACGCATCAAAATCGTATCGCCAGAACGCATCACCACCGAGCTTAACAAAATAGTGCTCTCTCCGCAGCCATCGGTGGGATTCAAACTGCTTTTGAAATCAGGTCTTTTGCAAATCATTTTCCCTGAATTTGCCAACCTTAAAGGGGTTGAAACTGTGGGCAACCATGCTCACAAGGACAATTTCTACCACACCCTTGAAGTAGCCGACCATGTGGCCGCCCACACACAAGACCTCTGGCTTCGATGGGCTGCACTCCTTCACGATATCGGCAAACCTGCCACCAAGCGTTACGATGCCAAACTCGGATGGACTTTCCACGGGCACGAAGTGCGTGGCAGCAAGATGATAAAAAAGATCTTCACCCACTTGCGACTGCCTCTCGACCAAAAGATGAAATATGTGGAGAAACTAGTCCTGCTTCACTTGCGCCCCATCATTCTGGCCGAAGATGAAGTAACCGATTCGGCCGTACGTCGATTACTCTTCGATGCTGGCGACGACATCGAGGACCTTATGCTCCTATGCGAAGCCGACATCACAAGCAAGAATGAAGAGAAAGTACGTCGGTACATGAAAAATTTCAAGATAGTACGCCAAAAACTGATTGAACTTGAAGAGAAGGACAGAATCCGCAACTTCCAGCCTCCTGTGAGCGGAGAAGACATCATGAAAACATTCGGCATAGCTCCCTGCCGAGAAATTGGCACAATCAAGGATTCTATCAAAGATGCAATCTTGGATGGTCTCATCCCCAACGAACGCGAAGCCGCATGGCAGATGATGCTTGAAAAAGGAGCTGAATTAGGACTACACCCAATCCAAGAATAATACACTTTGAATCAGAAATTATTATTCATCCTTGGCCCTACCGCCTCTGGCAAAACTGCTTGTGCTATTGAGCAAGCAAATTTATTCCATACCGAAATCGTTTCATGCGATTCTCGTCAATTCTACCACGAACTGAATATCGGTGTGGCGCGTCCCAGCCTTGAAGAACTGGCTGCTGCCCCTCACCATTTCATCGCCAACCGCTCGGTTGAAAACCCATACAACGTATTCACCTACGAACAAGAGGCATTGGCAAAAATCAATGAACTCTTTCAACATCATGAGGTGGTCATTGCCACAGGTGGCAGTGGACTTTACATCAACGCCCTCCGGCAAGGCATTTCCATTCTTCCTGATCCAGCGCCCGAATTGCGCGAAAGGCTCAAAAAGCAATGGGCCGAAGAAGGACTAGAAAGCCTCCGTCAAATGCTCAAAATGCTTGACCCCGACTACTACAACCAAGTTGATCTTGCCAACGGCATCCGCATTCAAAGAGCACTTGAGGTATGTCTCACCACAGGGCGTCCCTACAGACAAGTGGTCTCACAGCCAACAAAACCCCGACCATTCGATATCGAAGTGATTGTGATTGATCGCAGCCGCGACGAACTTCGCCAAAGAATTGACCATCGAGTGGACATCATGATCCATGACGGCCTAGAAGATGAAGCACGAAAGGTGTTTCCTCTTCGACATCTCAACACCCTCAACACCGTTGGCTACAAAGAATTCTTTCAGCTATGGGATATATCGGGCGAGGCTTTCCCTCTCACCAGTGCCCAACTGACAGATGTGGCAGTCGCCATCAAACTCAACACTTGGCATTATGCCAAGAAGCAGCTCACTTGGCTCAAAAAATATGCAATTATTAATCCCTAATCTATTTTAATCATGAAAAAACACTTCTTCACACTCATCTTACTTCTTGGCACAATGGTGGCCATGACCGCTTGCAACAAGGAAGTAGATCCCGTCGAACCCGAAAATCCCACCGACACAATCGTCCCAGAGGCACCTGCTCAGGCTGTCACCATCACCATCGACAACATTCTACCCGATGCCTACACCTGCACCTTCACCAAGGCCGACTCTTGCACTGCTTATTTCATCCTCACTGCCGAGCCCGGTTCCATCGAGCCCTTCCTTGCCTGGTCGGGTTTCTCCACCGTTGAGCAAGCCGTCGAAGGATGGGGTATCAAATACACCGAGAGTGCCACTTACACCTGGAAAGACCAAACTCCCAACACCGACTACGTCATCTATGCTTTGGCCAGATGCCCCCACGGCGATGTGCTCATCACCGACACCATCCGCACTGCTGTTCTCGGAGGCCATGGCGCAAGTGTGATCACCGTATCTGTCTCCAACATCACCTCCACCACTGTCACCACCACAGCCACCCCCAATGACCAAACTGCTGTATTCCACGACCTGATTATCTCCAAAGAATACTTCGACAGCATTGGTGTGGATTCCACTATCGCCTTGCTCAAGGCCGATTATTACCCTCACTACAGCACCGATGTATGGCAATGGATGGACCTCACTCCTGGCACCGAATATTATTTCGTAGCCATCGGCAAAAACGCCGACGATGTTTGGGGCGAGATGGCCAAAACGGCATTCACCACCCTTTAATAGAAAAAAGGCACCTCTAAACGGGGTGCTTTTTTTTATTATATAAAACAAAAAAGCTTCGATAAAAATCGAAGCTTTTTTCATTTTGTAGCGGGAATCAGACTTGAACTGATGACCTCCGGGTTATGAATCCAGCGCTCTAACCAGCTGAGCTATCCCGCCATAATTCTATCAACTCTCTCTCAAATTCGGTTGCAAAAATACTAATAATTATTGACATGACAAAATTTTTTTTAAATTATTTTTTTTCTATACTATAAATGAATTTTTTACGTTATCATTGGAACATACAAAAAAGCACAAAATGAGCAACGAAGACCCTAAATTATACAGCAATTTCGACTATCAGTCGGCACTAAACGTACAGAAAGGTGTGCAACAGCCTGATCAAGTGAACAATAGCATACTAGAAAAGATGCGTGCACGCAAAAAACCAGAGCCCACAGTGGAGGAACTTGTGAGCGGCATCACCCATGGCGACCGCACCATGCTCAGCCGAGCAATCACCCTGGTCGAAAGTTCACTTCACACCCATCAGCGTAAAGCACAGGAAGTGATCGAACGCTGCTTGCCCTATTCTGGCAAATCGGTTCGTTTGGGCATCACTGGTGTCCCCGGCGCCGGCAAGAGCACCACCATCGAAGCATTGGGCAAATATCTCACCCAGCACAACCACAAAGTGGCCGTCCTGGCCATCGACCCTTCCAGCGAACGCAGCAAGGGCAGCATCCTTGGCGATAAAACCCGCATGGAAGAACTATCTGTTGACCCCAACGCCTTCATTCGTCCCAGTCCCTCGGCCGGTTCTCTCGGCGGCGTGGCCCGCAAAACCCGCGAAATCATCGTCCTTTGCGAGGCAGCAGGTTTTGACGTGGTGATCGTGGAAACCGTAGGCGTGGGCCAAAGCGAAGTGGCCGCTCACTCTATGGTAGATTTCTTCCTCCTGCTTCAACTTGCCAACCAAGGCGACGAACTACAGGGCATCAAGCGCGGCATCATGGAGATGGCCGATATGATTTCCATCAACAAATGCGACCTTGACCGCACCAAAGCCGAACTCTCCGCCACACAATATCGCAATGCGCTCCATCTCTTCCCCATGCCCGATTCTGGTTGGACCGTGAAGGTAACCCTCCACTCTGCCTATACTTTGGAAGGCGTGTCCGACCTCTGGACCAATGTGATGGAATATGTCACCTTCACCAAGGCCAACGGCTATTTCTACCAAAAGCGCCAGCAGCAGAACCTCCGCATTCTGAAAGAAACCATCGAGAATGGCCTCCGCGACCGATTCTACAACGCCCCAGGCATGGAAGAACGCATGGAACAGGTGAGCCAAGACATCCTCAACAATAAGATTAGTGCCTATCAAGCTGCCGATATGCTTCTAGGCCTCGACTCACAAGCATAATTCACCAAAACAAAGCCACCATGAATAAATCTCTGCTTATTGTTTGTTTCGCCATCATGACCGCCTTGGGCGGCAGCGAAGACAGAATCGACAAATTCATTGCCAAGTTTGACAACTTCGTCACCCAAGTATTGGCCATGGACAACGACCAACTCCACGGCGAAAAGCTTCAAAGTATCGAAGCAAAATACGAAACTTATATCAAAGAATACAACGACCATTTCAGCCAAAAGATGACCACCGAGCAGCTCACCCAATTCAACCGCATCCGAGGCAAGTATCAGAAAAAGATTCTCACAGCCAAGACCAAGCGCAAGGGTGCCGAAGCAAAAGGATTCATCGAAGGCCTAGTGGGCAACAGCGAGAAGTGATTTACATCCATATACCCTATTGCCACCGCAAGTGCACCTACTGCGCCTTTTATTCGGCCGTCACCTCCGCCGACAAACAGGCCTATGTGGATGCACTTTGTCATGAATTGTCCGTGAGGCATGACGAGATGGACAAGCCCATCTCCACCGTCTATTTGGGCGGGGGCACCCCATCCCTGCTCACCATTGCCCAACTGGGGCAGATTGCCGACACCATTCGCCAACAATTCGACACCTCTTCGCTCCAAGAAATCACACTTGAATGCAATCCCGAAGACCTCACTCCAGCCTTTCTGCATCAGCTGCAGGGGCTGGAGTTTTTTAATCGAATCAGCATCGGCGTACAGTCTTTCGGCGACGCCGACCTTCGCCTGCTCAACCGCCGACACACTTCCGACCAATCCATCAAAGCCATTCTTGCTGCCGCAGATGCAGGTTTCGGCAATGTAAGCATCGACCTCATCTACGGGTTGCCCAACCAATCGCTCCATGACTGGCAACACAACCTTGACATTGCTGCGCAACTGCCATTCACCCATCTTTCTGCCTATGCGCTCACCGTGGAGGATGGCACCATGCTCCACCGCCAATTGAGCCAAGGCCGTATAGCCACAGCCGAAGAGGCCATGGTCATCGCCCACTACGACGCCCTACTCTCGTGGGCCCAGCACAACGGACTCCAGCAGTATGAGATATCCAATTTCTCTCGTCCGGGCTTCCATTCCAAACACAACAGCCGCTATTGGGATCGCACACCCTATCTGGGTGCGGGTGCAGCAGCCCACTCTTTCGACGGTACCCACCGCCGATGGAATATTGCCAATGCCGAACAGTACATCAACGCTGTAAAACAAGGCAACACCTACTACGAGACCGAGACCCTCACCCCCCAAGATGCCCACAACGAATATCTGATGACCGCCCTACGCACCACCGAGGGTATTGACAAGAAGTTACTGCATACAACC
Organism: Bacteroidales bacterium; assembly: GCA_024400505.1. GTDB lineage: Bacteria > Bacteroidota > Bacteroidia > Bacteroidales > P3 > Colimorpha. The sequence continues at coordinate 27,885 of JAKSMP010000027.1, forward strand.
TTTGCTGCACAGCTAGCCCAGCGCATCCAGCCCTATATCAAAGCCGGACTGATATGCGACACTCCCACCCATTATCGGCCAACGCACGACGGACTCCTCCATGCCGATGGGATGGCTGCCGAATTATTTGTATAGAAAAATCCTTATTTTTTGCCGATTGCCAACCCGGCAATATTGCCGCCGCAGTTGTCCATCATCGCCCCTGTCACGCTCTGCAGGCAGTTGGGCCGGTGATTCAACCGCAGATAGCCCAGCAGGCAGAAGATAATCGCCTCTTTATAGTCAATAATCATATCCGATGGGATAGTGATCTTGCAACCCGGCATTTGGGCTTGCAGCCGCGCAATCAGATATTTGTTCTTGGCGCCGCCACCAGTCACCAACATCGACGACACTCCCCTACCCTTGATGGCAGAATTGATTTGATGAGCGATGTGTTCCACACAGGTGCACAAAATATCGTTTATTTCTAAACCATCGTCATATAGCAGCGGCAAGAAGTTGCTCACAAACCACTCCTTGCCCAATGTCTTGGGCAAAGGCTGCCGATAATAATCCAGCGCGTCCATCTCAGCCTTCAGCCTAGGGATGGTCTTGCCCATGCGGGCATGCAGCCCGTCGCGGTCGAAACCGAGGCCCAGCTGTCGAGCCAAATGGTTGAGGGCCATATTGCACGGGCACACATCGTATGCCTCACGCATTGCCTTACCATCCTTGCCCATTATGTCGTATGATATATTGGCAATGCCACCCAAGTTCAAGCAAGCATCGTACTGGCCAAAAAGCAGCCTATCGCCTATTGGCACCAAAGGAGCCCCCTGCCCATTCAGGGCCACATCCATTGTGCGGAAATTGAACACTACGGGCAGCCCCGTCTCGGCTGCTATCGAGTCACCATCACCTATCTGGGTAGTCAGACCCAGTTCGGGTTGGTGAAAGATTGTATGGCCGTGCGAGGCAATGGCATCCACATGTCCCGGATGATCCTGGCGGAACCTATTCACCATCTTGCCGAAATAGTGGCCCAACTCCACATTCACCAACACATATTCGTAGGCCGTGGCATGTTCCAAAGTGGAGAGCCACTGAATCCATTGCTCGTCATAGGGATAAGTCTCGGCTGCCAGCAGTTTGAAACCATGCTCCGAAATATCACAGTATGCCACATCCAATCCGTCCAGGCTCGTGCCCGACATCAGTCCTATCAACTTCATTTCAATCTTGGTTTTGGAGGATAATTGGCAATCAGATATTGCCCAAAATCTTGGTTAAACATATCTATGCCATGCTGGCTCAGATGATTGCTATTAAAAAAATCTACAGTATCTATCATCGGCAGCAACTCATATCTGTAGGGGCCTAGCTCACGCATCGTTTGTTCAAACTCCGCATGATTCAAGTAAGTCCGACGCAGCTGCTCCGAATCCTGTATCTCCACCAGCAGATAAGGAATGCCGCGCGCTTTCAGCATTGCCAAACAACGCTTCAAAGCCTCCAACTGCTCGGGGCGTATCTTGATGGGTTTGCGGGGATAGCGCTTGATTTGAAACTCACATGTGTCCACCTCGCAATATCCGCCCGGGATGTAGTGGTAGTGGTTTATCACCGAATCCTCCACAAATCGTTCCAACCTATGGCACACCCGCTGACTGTAGAGCGAGTAGAGCCAAGTGTTCAGCGCCTTCATATTGCCCAGCTTCAGCGCCATCTTGCTCATCTGGCATGTGATGGGCACATTGGCCAGCATATTCACCGCGCTTTCCACTCCATCGTTTTGCATAATATCGGGGTGCACCTCCATCACCACCATCCCGGGGTTCAGGCTGTCCAGATATTCTTGCAGCAGCACATAAGTCTGCATCGGAGTTTGATTGGAAGAGCCCAGATTGAAACAGCTATATCCCAAACCGTTGTAATACCTAGTGTCGAAAGTGCGATAACAATGCGACGAGCCCAGAAAGAGGATATCCACATCGTGATAATTTCGGATATCCTTGGCACGACTGCACAAGTGTCCCGCAGCGCCCAACTGGGTGTTGGCGGTGCGCACCCATCCCCAATCTCCCAGCAAAAACAGCAGCAGCACATATCCTACTGCTGCCAGCGGCACAAACACGCATATTCTTATCAACAGTTTCTTCATCGGCTAGAATTGGAAATAGATAAAAGGCATTTCGTTGGTCACCATATACGCCCCAATCATAAAAATCAACGCCATATACAGCCCCCAGCGGATAATCCTATTGCTGGGCACACGGGCAAACTCATGCGCCTGTCCCCTATTGACCCATTCCACCACAGTCATCAGCGCAATACTCACCCCCAGCACCCATGCATCCAGAGTCGATGTAATGGTGGGGCCGCCTTCCAGCAAGTGGGTTGCCATCCGGCCGTAATAGTCCCATGCCTGGCCTATGCTGTCGGCGCGGAAAATAATCCATCCCATAGCTGCCAGCAGAAAAGTGCACCCCATCTGCCCCAGCTCCTTCATATTGGGCAGCGCACGTCCCGCTGCCACCATATCGGTAAACTTCCTGTTTTTCCCCAGCAATATCAGCGGCAAGAAAAGCGTGGCATGAAACACGCCCCAAGCCACAAAAGTCCAATTGGCACCATGCCAAAGACCGCTCACCAGATAAATGACAAACGTATTCAGCACCACCCTTCCTTTGGGCACACGGCTTCCGCCCAGCGGAATGTAGATATAATCCCTAAACCATGTGGTGAGCGAGATATGCCAGCGACGCCAAAACTCGGCAATATTGCGGCTGAAATAAGGCGTATCAAAATTCCGGCGAAGCCTGATTCCAAACAACTTGGCACAACCTATGGCGATATCGCTGTAGCCGCTGAAATCGCCATAGATTTGTATCGTGAACAACACCGCCGCCAGCAGCAGCGAAGCGCCATTGAACCAATCCGGATGGGCAAAAATCTGATCCACATACTGTGCACAGCTGTCGGCCACCACCATCTTCTTGAAAAATCCCCACAGCATCTGGCGCAAGCCATCCACCATCATTCGGTAGTCAATCCTGCGATGCTGTTCAAACTGCGGCAGCAAACTCGACGCCCGCTCAATGGGACCCGCCACCAGCTGAGGGAAAAAACTCACATAGGCAAAGAACGCCAACGGAGATCTAGTGGGTTTCAGCGTACCTCTATACACATCAATGCTATAGCTCAACGCTTGGAAGGTATAAAACGATATGCCCACCGGCAGCACCAGATGCAGCAGCAGCCCTTGGGCATGGCCATGGAGGAAAGCGTCGGCAAACGATTGCGCAAAGAAATCATAATACTTAAACATGCCCAAAACAGCCAGGTTCACCCCCACATTCACCCACATGGGCCATTTTCGCTTGGGCGCATCCTCGGCAGGGGCAATCAGCCGTCCCGACGCATAGCTGCACACCGTTGTGAACGCTATCATGAGCAAAAAACGCCAATCCCACCAGCCATAAAACACATACGACGCCACCACCACAAGGGCATTTTGCATCCATAGCCGCTTGCGCAAGAGCCAATATAGCAAGAATGTAATTGGCAGAAATACTATAAATTCTATCGAATTGAACAGCATATATCAAATTGCAAAGTTACAAAAAACGAGTGAAATAAGAGAAAATTTGTTGATTTTTCTCTTATTTCCGAGTCACAGTAACTTTATCGACCGACAGGGGGATAAAGTTACAAAAAAACACACCCAGTTCGCCACCCACATGCGGTTAGGCGTTAATTGACTTTACGTAGAGCCAATGCTGCCCCCAACGCTCCTAGGCGTCTCAGCGGAGATACCCTTGCCGATGCTAGAAGCATCTGTCCAGGTCGGGCAATGGTTGAATGATTGATTCCGCATGCCAGTTGTCCCAATCCTCCTAGGAAACTGCTTCGTTGCTGGAAGGATGAAAAATCGATGCTCCTAGGATCATTCTTCGATCCAGAAGCCTCCTCAGCGAAGCCCATCGAAGCCCATCGAAGCGTCATCGAAGAATCATCGAAGGTGCAGCGAAGAACCAACGAAGGTGCATCGAAGCAGCATCGAAGGTGCATCGAAGCAGCATCGAAGCTGGAACGAAGCCAAATCGAAGACGAAACGAAGCCAAATCGAAGCTGGAACGAAGCCAAATCGAAGCTGGAACGAAGCCAAATCGAAGCTGGAACGAAGCTTAATGGGTATCTTTTCCTAAAATCACTTGTCAAGTTTTCTGGATATTTACTAAAGAACTTGTCAGGTTTAGACGGCTTAACCAATCCGCTTGACAAGTCATACTGATTTGCTTGACAAAATGTCTTTTACTGAAATTTCATCTTTACATTACTCAATCATAAATTTCACCCTATCCCACAGAAATTTTCACCCCTACCCAAAAATACTTTTTACCCCTACCCA